>JAYUPZ010000551.1:0-6215 GCA_043759805.1 Myxococcales bacterium
CACCAGCCGGGGCACATCCATCGGGCGATCGCGCAACGGCGGAACAGTCACGCGCACAACCGCGAGCCTGTAATACAAATCCTCGCGAAACCGACGGGCCGCCACCTCTTGCCGCAGATCGCGATTGGTGGCAGCGACCACCCGAACATCTACCTTTTGTGAGACGTCGCTGCCGACCGGACGCACGATGCGTTTGTCGAGCACCCGCAACAACGCGGGCTGCAAGTCGATAGACAGCTCGCCTATTTCGTCGAGAAAGAGGGTTCCCCCGTTGGCCTCTTCGAAAGCGCCGCGGCGATCGGTCACGGCACCCGTGAACGCCCCTTTTCTGTGACCGAACAGGGCTGACTCGATGAGCTCACGCGGAACCGACGCACAGTCAAACACAACCATCGGGTGTTTGTGGCGCGGGCTATTTCGGTGGATTTCTTCGGCAAAAAGCTCCTTGCCGCTGCCTGTTTCCCCTTCAAGCAAGACGGTGGCATCGGTTGCCGAAACGTCCTCCAACAAGGAGAACAGCTGCCGCATACGTGGTTCGCTGCCAATCAACTGGCCAAGGCGATCGGTTTCGGCCGGGACGAGCTCAACCACTTCTTCATCGGGAACGTATTTGAGAACCGTATGACCGATTTGAACTTCGGTTCCGTAGTCGAGAACGACCTCGCGAATACGGGCGCCGCGAACATAAGAACCGTTTGTGGAGCCCAGATCGCGAACCACCAGTCCTTCGTCACCCAACACGACCTCAATGTGACGCCGCGAGACAGTCGGATCGGTGAGGCGCATACCACATTCGGGGCCTGCGCCCGCAAGCATGGGCGTTGCTTCCACCACGAAACTCTCGCCCCGATCGGGACCCCGAATCACGGAAAGACGTCCCCGTCCCGATTGCCGTATGACGCCCGCATCCGGATGGATGACCCGCGTCGGCGACTTCGGAAGATTGTCTTTCACTGGCCGACCTCTCGCCACAGGACAAACACAGCACCGGCAACCGCAACGAGACCCAAGACGATCCAGATAAATGGACTTGCCTTGCGAGCGGCCGGCGCACGAAACGCTTCACTTACGACAGGCCCGGTGATGGCCGGCATCGTCGCCGACGACATCGCGACGGTTTCGAGCGTTCCACTTGGAACCGGATGCGCGATTTGTTCACCGCGACTCGCCGTGAGATCATGGGGCGGCAAAGTTTCGGTTCGCTCCCACGGCTTGCCCGGTCTATGTACCGCTTGCGCATCCAGATCCCGACCGAGCTGTCCGATGCGGTCGTCAACAACGGATGGCAACCCACCCCCTGCGTCGGCCTGTCCCATCGGAAGGCGTTCCGTATCACCGACTGCGTAGTCGCTGCGTGACCATTGCTCCGGATGGGGACCAAGCAGGTCCACCAGCTCCTCCGCAAGACGCGGTGCCGAGTAGAGGATCCCGGCGCTGCCGGCGACGTCACGCAACGCCTGCGCAAACGCGACAGCGCTGGGATACCGATCATTGGGCGACGTGGCGAGCGCGCGGTTCATCACCGACTGCAGCTCCAGCGGGACATCGAGTCGTCGTTCGGCAAGCGGCGGAATCGCCCTGCGGTACACCTCTTCAGGCGGCGTTTGCAGGTCTCCGGTAAACAACCGCTCGCCAATGAACGTTTCGTAGAGACACACGGCCAGCGAGAAACAATCGCTGCGGCCGTCGAGCTTTCGGTTGTGAGCTTGCTCGGGCGACATGTAACCCACCTTGCCGCGCACTCGATAAAATACCGACGCAAAGGAATGTGCCTTAGCGATGCCAAAGTCCGAAAGCTTCACGTCACCGTGACCCGAACACATAATGTTCGAGGGCGACACGTCGCGATGGATGATGCCGAGCGCGTTGCCTTGCGCATCGACCCGGGAATGTGCGTATTCGAGTCCCGCCAGTACCTCCATGCCGACATGCAGGATGGCAGCCACGGAAAGCGGTTTCTTCTTCATTCGCGCGCGCCAGGCAATCGTCCGCAAATCGGTGCCAACCACGTACTCCATGACGATAAACAGAGCGTCCTCGGACCGCACAAGATCGTAGGTCCGGACGATGTTGCTGTGGTCTATCGACGCCGAGATCTTGGCTTCGCGGAAAAACAAGTCACGGAACTCGGGACGGCTCGTGAACTCGGGCAGAAGTTGCTTCAACACGACTTCTTTTTCGAAGCCGCCTGCCCCTAGCTTCTTGCCGAGGTAGATGGCACCCATGCCACCCTCCGTCAGATATCGCTCAATGCGATAGCGCCGAAGTGACGATTGAGCGCTGCCGCTAACCACGCATTCAGGTTAAGTCGCAATGCGTCCGGGCGCAATCCTTTGCCGGTACCTTCATGACAAGCACACGGTTCAAAAGTCGCGCTAAGGTGGCCTTACGTGCTTATGCATTACCCGCTGCAAAGCTTGATGGCACTGCGTCTTTCGGCCGAGAAGGCGGCAGAGGAGGTACTGGCGATCGCGGTGGGCGAAGTTACCGAGTGCGAGCGTGAGGAGAATCGCCTGCAGGACAACGCCGCACGGATCGCACAAAATCGGCGCCAGGAGATCGAGGAACGAGCCCGCATCATGCCGGTATCGGCCGAGACGGCACTGCAAGAGCAAGCTTTCTTGAAAGGAATGGCTGACGCCCTGGCCGACGCGGCAAAACGGCTAGCGACCCACCGTCGTGAGAAACTTGAACCTGCGCGCTTCAGAGAAACCACCGCCATGGCGGCGCTCGTGGAAGCCAGCCGGCAGAGGGAAGCCCTCGAAAAGCACCGCGCTAGGGTCGAATCCGACGCCAATCAGCTCCGAACGCGGCGGGCCGAAGACGCCGCGTCCGATCTCGCTATCGTGAATCACATACGCGGCCGCTCGAGTTAACTCATCCGCGCTGAACTTCGATGGTCAGATGTGCGAGATCGATCGCCGCCAGGATCTGCGCTCGGTAGTAACCGACGTCCCGCGGATTTGTCGTACGAATCGTGGCAACACATCCAAAACGACCGGCGCCGATTTCCCAGAGGTGTAAGTCCGCCACCCGGACGTCGTCGATGCCACACAATACGGCACAAACACGTTGTTCGGCCTGCATCGGCGGTGCTAGGTCCAGCAACTGGTGGGCCGCGCTTCGACATAGACCAACACTCCAGTGCATGATCACCGCGCCGCCAAGAATCGCGATCGCGGGATCCAAAAAATTCCATCCGAAGTACATGCCTGCTATCAATCCCGCGATGGCCAGGACACTGGTTAAAGCGTCCGCCAGGACGTGAAAGTAGGCCGCCTTCAAGTTGTGATCGTGCGCGTGGTCGTGATCGTGTACTTGATCGGGCGCGTGCCCATGCCCGGTCGGTCCGCCTTTCAAAAGCTTGACGCTCGCAAGGTTCACCAACAATCCAACCACGGCAACAGGCAACGCCTCGCCGTAGCCAATGGAAACAGGTGTGTACAATCGCGCAACACCCTCAATGACCATGATGAGCGCCACAAGGGCAAGCGCAACAGCATTGGTATAGCCTGCCAGCGCATAGACCTTGCCCGTGCCAAACACAAAAGCGCGATTAGTAGCACGCGTGCGCGCTAGCCAGTAGGCAAACGACGATAAACCGAGCGCCCCCGCGTGAGACGCCATGTGCCAGCCGTCGGCAACGAGTGCAAGCGAGCCGGAATACGCACCGACAATCAGCTCGGCCACCATCGTCACGACGGTCAGTACCACAACCCAGCGAACGCGATGTTCACTGTCATGAACCTCGTCGCGGGGCCTGTGCAAACCGCAATCCCATTCCGTCCCGATGGGAGCGGCGGGTGTGGCGGAAGCGGGAGACGCGGTCGGTGGGCTCACATCGGCTCCTCTAAGAACTATAACTCGGTAAGGATATCGACACCGGTATCGGTCACAAGAAGGGTGTGCTCGAATTGTGCCGAGCGTTTGCCATCGGCGGTCACGACGGTCCAACCATCTTCCCATAGTGCATCTTGCCAACCACCCAGGTTGATCATGGGTTCAATCGTGAAGGTCAAACCAGGCTCGAACACCCGGGTCGCCTTGCGATCATAGTAGTGCGGTATTTGCAGGCGCGTATGGAACGTCTCACCGATTCCGTGACCGCAATAAGTACGGACCACGTTGTAACCATGCGCGCGAACCTTGGCCTCGACGGCATTTCCGATATCGCGCACCTGGCCTCCGGGTTTGACCGCCTCGATGCCGCGATACAAACACTCGCGAGCGACCTCGACAAGCTTGCGAGAGGCCTCATCAACATTGCCGACCAAATACGTGGCACTTGTGTCGCCGTGCATTCCATCGAGGAAAATCGTCACGTCGATGTTGACGATGTCACCATCCTCAAGCGTACGACTGTCGGGAATGCCATGGCAAATGACTTCGTTGACAGAGGTACAAACCGACTTGGGAAAGCCGCGGTAGTTGAGCGGGCTTGGGTAGCCGCCGCGTCTCAAGGTCGCCTCGTGAACAAAGGCATCAATGGCATCGGTGGTGATTCCGGGCGCGACGAGGACGCTTGCCTCTTTCAGGATCTCGGCTGCGGCCCGGCATGCACGCCGCATGCGTGCGATGCGTTCGGCATCCTTGATCTCGGGCAAGTTTGAGTATCCCGGTCGAGTAGACTCGGCATAGTCCGGGCGCGGAATCTCGGGCGGAACAATGCGTTTTGGGCTCACGATTCCGGGGCGCAGGCGCACTGGTCCTTTGACGGCTTCACCCCGATCGAGATCGCGATGACAGCGCTTGTATTTCTTGCCGCTGCCGCACCAGCAGTTTTCGTTGGTGCCGGGTAGCGCTACAGGCCTTGTTGCGCCTATGGCCGTGGGGGAGGTGTCGTCCTTCAAGATAATCGGATCGTAGTGCATCGCGGGCCGGGCTGCGAGTTCACAGCGCGTCAGAGATCTCGACGCCGAATTTTTCGGAAATCCGTGGATCATTCAGGCCAAGCGTCGCCAAGGCGTGGTTCCTCGCCGTTCGATACCGATCGACCGCGGTTGCATAGGCGCTTGCCCAGGCAGGGGGCTGTTCCACCGAGGCGCGCTGGTACAGCCGATTCGCGATCGATTCCACGAGCAAGGCCACGCGCACGGTCTCACCGAGGGTCTGCTCATCGACGGTGCGGTAGGCCAGGTCCAGATGCGCCGCGAGCGTTTCAAGCAACAACGGCACGGCGCCGTCGGGTTGCTCCTGTCCTTTATGTCGATGAACGTGGTCGAGCACACAACGCCGGGCAGCACAAACCGTTTGACCCGAGTCGATGGTGCAAGCCTCTTCGGGACGCTGACAGCGCAGGGACGGATCCAGGCAAGCGTTCGTATCGCCGCAGAAACCGAATTTCAGATCGCGTCGGTAATCAGGGACCTGTACATCCAAAAGAAAATCAATCCCGCTGTGCCCCACTGCGCCGATCACAAAGGCCCAGCCCGCCTTCATTTGTTCGAGCGTTTGCAAAGCCTGCTGCCGCGTCGAAGCACCGGTCAACAAGAATCGATGGACCTGCAGGAACTGCTGGAGCAACCGTTGCACAATCTTTCTGGCATGTACACCGCTGCCGTCTTGACCATCGTCGTAAGCGCGGTAGCGTGAGGATTCGTATAACGCCGCAAAGTGACCTAGACTGATACACCCGGCATCGTAGTCGAGGAATCCGTCGCGAAAGTTACGAAAGTCCATGCTGCCAGATTCGTATGACAATTTGTCCGACGGTTTTCGCGCCAGCTCCTTCAAGCAAAGTTCTAGCATCTGACCATCGACGGCACCCTGCGGCACCCTGTCGACCAGAGGCACGGGCCCCCGGGCAGAGATGCGCAACCCCGGACGGAGCGGATCCATACAGGCTACGTCGCCCGACATGGACAAAAAGGGCGACACGTCGGAGCCCATCGAAGGCGATGTCCATTGCCCGCGCAATTCCACCTGAGTTCCCGAACACCAGATCGCAGAAAACGGAACATCGCCCGGCAATTGCGGACCGAAACTCCAGTCCGACAAGTCCTTGTGATACGAAATAAGTTCAGTATTTCCGGAGAAGAATCCCGGTTGGTATCGTTTATTCGCCGACAGGCAAAAGCCTGAACGCACGTCGCAATCGCTGTTCGCCGGACAGCCAGCGATGTCCGCCTCGGGTTCGCAAGCCGAAGGCGCAGCGGCGACAGGCTTTAACCAAAATCGCGCGCGCATCGGCGCGAGATCCGCACCGGGCGTGGGCA
>JAYUPZ010000552.1:0-13320 GCA_043759805.1 Myxococcales bacterium
TGCCGTAACCCCAGGCAATGAACGTGATCGGGTGGCTACCCGAAAAGGCCCCCCGGGGCAACGCCTGCCAGTTTACCCCATCCGTACTACGGTAAAACACCTGCTTGTCGTAGTATTGACCCCACTCATCAAACACGCCGACGAGGGTCCCGGTCGGTGATGACGCGATCGACGCAAGCCCGATGCTTTCCGGCTGCGTTTTGAAGAGTGACCAATCCTTGCCGTTTGTGCTGCGATACCCACGGTCGCTGGCATACGCGAGGAACTCATCCACGTGCCATACGATGTTTCGGATGCCCGTCGGCAACTTGGTGGCGGCCCAGGTTTGTCCCGCGTTGGTTGAGTAACAGATGTCACCCTGACCGCCGGCCGCTACGGTGACTCCGCCACCGCTTGCGACCCCGAGTGGGTTGGTCCCACAGCTCGCAGGCAACCCGGCTGGTTTGGTGAAGGTGGCGGCTTTGTTGCTGCTCACCATCAGATTTGAGCGCTCGCCACCATCGCCCATCATGACGAAGAAGCCGCCGCCCTCGCCCGAGAATCCCATGCGACGGATGTTGGTGCCGAAGTTCACTTCCGCGCCGCGCGTCCACGTGAGGCCACCGTCACTTGAAAGGGGTGGACGCCCGGCCCCACCCGCGAAGGTTCCATTGCCAAAGGCCAGACCTCCCAGCGTCTCCGTGATGTTTGGAACGGGGTTCCAGTCGATGCCATTTTCTGATCGCCAGCGTTTTCCCGGAGAGCCCCAGCCAAAATTCGCGACAAAGACACCGTTGCCGTAGGCCAATCCGGTACCGCTGCCCTCGTGGTGATCACACTCGGGACCGCCTGGCTGCCAGCAACGTTCGCTGTCGTTCGACGACTTGTTGCGGATCCAGGTTCGACCATCGTCACACGAAAGGGTGGTACGGCTTAATTTTCCGATCGCGACGAACATCGGAACCACCGCGGCGCCGACCGGTGTGTTCGCGATGCCGCCTGTCGAGGCGCCGCCGGTCCCGGGTACGCCGCCCTGGGCGATCGCGCCACCATTGCCCGAGGCCCCACTCTGGCCACCGGTTGTACTACGGTTGTCGCCGCCTGAGTTGCGGATTGTTCCGTCGCCGCCCGACGTACCGCCGACGGGATCGGGTTGGCCTGAAGACCCGGCATTGTTGGCCGCACCGCCTTCAAGTTGCGCGAAACATCCCCCCAAAACCAGCAGCGGTACCACGAGACCACGGATTGGAGACCCACCCGCCGACCGACAAAAAATACGCGTCATGCCCGTCCTGCTGATATCGGGTGTACGGGACGAAAACTGCTGCCCGTACCATCAGAACGGTATCACGGCCCCAACTCGGCGGCCCTGGCTATTGCGGGGCGAAGACCACGATGGATTCGTTGGTGCCGCACAAGCCGCTGCCCTTGGAAGGCAACACGACGCGGACCTTGGCACCTTCGGTCTTCACAGTGGCCGCCACCGCAGACGCCGCGCGATCGCCCACCAGACAAGCAGAGTCGTTGGTGTTCAGCTTGCAAGCGGCCGGGTTGCACGACAAGACGCCCTTGTTCACCCACTGGTACACGTCGCCCACGGGTGCGGTCGCCTCGAAACCCTCCGACTCCGTGCAACTGTTGGATGTGAAGGTCATCACGAACGTGCAGCCGCCGCCCGACTTGTCGCTGACCACCAGGGTCGTCGACGTGACCGCCGCCTTCCACGGCGTGGTGATGTCGGTCGGACCGCATGCGTAGGTGTCGAGTGCGTAGTTGCCCTTGAACTTGCAATCGCCGGTGGCCACGGAGCCTCCGAGCAGGACCGTAAAGGGCGTGAAGTGCGTGGTCGTCGCGGTCATCTTGTTGGCAGCCGACGCAGAATCGCCGAGCTTGGTCCATGCGCTGCCTTGCAGAAATGCGATGGCGGCGGTCTTGCCAGCGGTGACCTTGACGGCGTCAAAGCCGAAGGTGAGTTTCACCGGCTTCAGGAAGGTAATGCCGTTCGGGCCGAGGTCGTAGATCGGCGAAAGGAGGTTGGCCGCGTCGGGCTGGCCCGCTGCCGTGAGAACCGCCACCGTGATGGTGGTGTCCGTCGCCAGGGCACCCGGGGGAAAATCGATCGAAGCGCCGCCCGCGACCACCACGCCGCCTGCCGCGGCACTGATCAGTTTCGACACGGGACCCGGTGCCGCCCCGTCGGACGAAGCCGAGCTATCAACGGTGCCGGCATCACTCGCGGTCGTGCCGCCGGTGCCAGTCCCGCCAATGCCCGCCGTGTTGCCAACGCCGCCTGAACCGGCAGCGGCGTCGCCACCGGTTCCGGCATCACCGTCATCGTCGCAGCTGACGAAAGCCGCGCCAAGCAAGGCCGAGATTGCGAGCACCACGACAGGTCCGGAGTTTTTCAACATGGCGACCTTTTATCAGGGATCCATGCCGCTGTATATCCAGCCTGCAGCCCGCGCGGGCTCATCCCTGAACCCGGCGGGGCTTCGCATCGCGATCCGAATCAGCCCGCGCGCGCGCCGGCAGCCCCGGACACCGAAGCTGACGCTTGCACGCTGACGCTCACACGGACGTTGACCCGCGTCGCCATCCGGGCGGCGCCCGCCATCTCGCCCGCCACGCACATCGCCTGTGCGCCCATCTGGCTCATCAGAGCGCCGCCGCTGGCCCCCATCTTGCCGGCGGCACCTGCCCAGGCTTTGACTGATTTGGCAATAAGCTTCGCCTTGGCGTTGGCAGCCAACAGCGCGGGTAGGCCGGCCTTCATTGCTGCCTCGGCACGTTCGATGCGCGCGGTGTCCACCACGGTCTTGGAGTCAACGGTGACCTCGACCTTGGGTTCGGTGCATTCGGCCTTGAGGTTGCCGCGGGCCTGCGCGTTGGCCTTGCATTCCGCCGAGCCGTCCACGTCGGCCGACCCGCTACACGATCCGGAGCAGTTGCCCTTGCAAGTGCCCTTGCACTCGCCGTCGCACTGACCTTGTGCGTTTTTCGCGGCACACGCGCCGGCACACTTGCCCTGGCAATTGCCGTTGCAGGTGCCATTGCAGGTAACCTTCACGTCCGCGCGGGCGCGGCCTTCGCATTTGGCAGCCACATTGGCGGTGAAATCAGCATCCACCTTGCACACCGCCGGGGTGTATTTCGTCGTGACCGCGGTGCGTGACTTCACGCCTACCCGCAAACTCGCCTTGAGCTCGGCGGCAACCCGGTTGCACAACACCTTGGTTGTGCCTTCGGTCGGGATCTGAAGCTTGGCGGCCATGTCGCGGCAAGCGCCTTGCACCGAAGCCTCGAGCGCTGCGGTTCCCTTGTCGACTTCTGCCGAGGCTTCGAGGAAAGCCTTCACCTTGACGCCCGCGGCCGTCGATTCGATGTTGCCGCAATTGGGTGCAAGGCCGGCGGGCAGCTGGCCTGCGCCGGGCGCCTTCTTGCCCCCGAACGAGGGCAACTTCATCCCACCGGGCAATGTTTGGGCGCCTGCGAAGTCAGAGCTCAACAATAACGGGGCCAGGATTCCTAATAGGGTGAAGCAATGAGTCATGTGTGTTCTCCGCAGGGTTTTCAAGTGAGCGAGCATTTCTTGTCCTTTTGGTTGAGGGTCTGCCGCACGCGGCGGCGCTAATAGAAAAGGTTCAACAAGCGTGCCAGTCCGACACCCGTTTTGGGCTGCGAACCGCAGGTGCGATGTCTGGAAAACGAAACGTGCGTAGCGCGGCCGCTACGGCGGTACTCTCGTCGGGTCAATGCCGTAACGTGAGCCCATCAAGCCTACTCGTCGATGCTTCGCAACGATGCCCGTAACGCCTGGGCTAGATTCTCGGTCGCGGTGGGCCGACCCGGCGTGATGTCCCGATACGCGTACCGCTCGTTGATGAGGCGAGTGACGAATGCACCTTTGCTGTGTGCACGCAGCAGCCATTCGTACGTGGCCTGCGAAACCTCCATGTACGAATAGACACGACCACCCGCAAACTCGAGTTCGAGCGTCCGGGTTGCTGGATCATACCCCGCTGACAACACGGCCCGAGAGGCGAAAGGAGAGCGCTCCACACCGGTAGGGTGCCGGGTGCAGCGCCGTGCTGCAAGCGTCCATTCGAATTCAACCGTCGGTGGCACGTGGTATTTTCCGCCCGATGAAACTGAAAAAGCTCCTCGTCCCTGGTTTCTTGTTGTTCGGCGTGGGCTGTTCTTCACCTGCCGTTGCACCCCCGGTTACGGCCAACGCAACGACGGTTGCACCTGCTGCCGCGCCTGTGCCCGAGCCTCTTCCGGAACCAGAGCCCGTGCTGCCACCACTGCCGACCGAGGTGACAGCGGAAGGGAAGGCTTTTTTTTCAACGCTTCCCGCTGCCTATGAAACAGAAAAGAACCCGCTGACCGAATCCAAAATCGTGCTGGGTCGGATGCTGTTTTTCGAGAAGCGAATGTCGAAGAACCACGATGTTTCGTGCAACAGTTGCCATGGCCTCGACACCTTCGGCGTTGACGGCAAGACAACATCGAACGGTCACAAGCAACAACGGGGCGATCGCAACTCGCCCACGGTTTACAATGCCGGTGCTCACATCGCACAGTTTTGGGACGGCCGCGCGGACGATCTGGAAGCGCAAGCCAAGGGTCCCATTCTAAATCCTGTCGAGATGGCAATGGTCGACGAGTCCACGGTGGTTGCGATCCTGAAGTCGATTCCGGGTTACAGCAAGCTTTTCAAGCAAGCCTTCCCCGGGGAAAAAGATCCGGTAACGTATGACAACCTCGCGCGTGCGATTGGGGCTTTTGAGCGCAAACTTGTCACGCCGGGAAAGTTTGATCGCTATCTCGGGGGCGATGAAACCGCCCTTTCGGTTGACGAAAAGCGTGGCATGGCGAAGTTCGTAGGGGCCGGCTGCACGACCTGCCACAATGGCGCTGCGGTGGGAGGTTCCTCCTTCCAGAAGCTCGGCCTTGTGCAACCCTGGATTGGTACCACGGATGACGGTCGCTTCAAGTTCACGAAGGCTGAGGAGGACCGACAGAAATTCCGTGTTCCTAGCCTGCGCAATATCGCCGAAACGGATCCGTATCTGCACGACGGCAGTGAAAATGTTCTCGGCAGCCTGATACGAAAAATGGGGAAGCACCAGCTCGGCCGCGACCTGTCCGATGCGGATGTGGTCGACATCGAAGCCTTTTTGAAGGCGTTGACGGGACAACTTCCCATCGCTTACATCGCCGCACCGACCTTGCCGAAGAGCGGCCCGAAGACCCCGAAGCCAGATCCCAGCTAGCAGACAGTTAACGGCCGAGCGCGCGTAGTTTCGAACGCTTGCGCGAGTATCCGAAGTAGATCGCAAGGCCGATGGCCAACCAGATGACTAGACGCAAGATGGTGTGCACGCTTGCGGTGCACATCAGCACGCCCGAGGTGACGGCTCCAAGGATAGGAATCAGATAGTTCCCACCGGGGACTCGAAAAACGCGGGTCAAGTTTGGCTGGCGGATGCGCAACATCATCACCCCAAGGCTCACGAGGACAAACGCGAACAAGGTTCCAATGCTGGTGAGCTCGGCGAGCACATCAATCGGCAACACGCCGCCCGCCGCGGCGCACAGGAATCCAGTGACGATCGTGGTGATGTAAGGCGTGCCGAATCGTGGGTGAATCTTTGTGGCCACCTGCGGAAATAAACCATCGACGGCCATCGAGAAGAAGATGCGTGGCTGTCCCATCAGCATCACCAGCATGACCGACGTGAGGCCGGCGATGGCGCCCACTTCAACTGCGACCTCAAGCCATCCGATACCCGTGGCGGCGATACCCACGGCGATCGGGTGCGGCACATTGAGAGATGCGAACGGCACGATGCCCGTCAAAACCAACGAGACGGCGATGTAAAGAATGGTGCATACCCCGAGAGACACCAGAATTCCGATGGGAAGATCACGCTGCGGATTGCGGGTTTCTTGTGCGGCGGTTGAGACGGCGTCGAATCCGATGTAGGCGAAGAAGACCATGGTTGCGCCCTGAAAAAGACCGGAAATGCCGAATCGTCCGAAGGTGCCTTCATTCGGTGGAATGAAAGGATGCCAGTTTTCTGGATTCACGTAGTTCACGCCAACCGCAATGAAGGTGAGGACAACCGCGAGTTTGACGAAGACGATGACCGCATTAAAGCGCGCAGATTCACGGATGCCGACGACCAGGATCACCGTGACGGCAAGAACAATAAGCATCGCGGGCAAGTTGACGATGTTGCCTGTGCCGACGAAGTGTCCACCCATGGGGGCAGCGTGATCCGCGACCCAGGTCATCGGCGCCTGCGTCCATTTTGTTGGTAACGGACTGCCCGTCATGTGCGCAACGAAGGCGCCCACATACCCTGACCAACCCACGCTCACCGTGGCGGCGGCGACCAGATACTCGAGGATCAAATCCCAGCCGATGATCCACGCCAAAAATTCGCCAAGTGTTGCATAGGCATAAGTGTAGGCGCTGCCCGACACCGGGATCATCGACGCCATCTCGGCGTAGCACAGACCGGCGAGGGCAGACGCCACGCCGGCGATCACAAACGACAGCGCGACGGCCGGACCCGCGTTGGCGGCGGCGGCCCGGCCCGTGAGCACGAAAATACCGGTGCCGATGATCGCGCCAATCCCAAGCAAAACCAGATCCGTCGCACCCAGGGTACGTTTGAATCCGTGGGAATGTTCCGCGTCTGCCTGCAGCGAGTCGATGGACTTACGCGCGAACAATTGTTTGCGCAGCGAGGCAGGACGCGGATTGGGGTCGTTCATCTCGTATGGTTGTACCAGAGACTAGGCGCGGGCTTCCAGCTTTTGTCCCGCGCGTATGTGAAGCGGTTGAGCGGTGACGAATCGTACGATCTTGCCCTCGATCGTGACCGTTGCGTCGATAGGCTTGCCGTCAAGAACCAGCTTCGGCTTTGCGCCTGGTTTCTCGAAAGAAAGACAAAGAGCGGTGGCTTCCAGTTTCCCGGTGGCAACCTCGAGCGTGACGGTATTGCCTGCGCGGTTGTAGTGACCCGTACCCGTGGGTATCGCGAAGAATAGGCGCATCTTCTTGCCTGGGAAACGAGGATCGAACGTCATCACACCCTGGTTGACTGACAGGCCGAGCAACGCGTGTAGCACACCAAAGACCGCCATCGGACGGTAGTAGTGACCGCCGAATTCTTGGTGATCGAAATAACGACCGGCCTTGCGGTAGCGATCGTCGACGGTGCGGATGACGTCGACGCCTTCCTTGTATAGGCCCTCGTACATCAGGAAGGAGGCAAAGGCGAGCTCAACGCCCGACCAGCAGGTATTGGCCTGATCGACCCAGATGTTTTCTGGAACATCGGTCCACGGCTCACCACCGGGCCAGCTGCAATTGCGCAGACCGAATTTCTTGCGATACGACATGCCGAGCACGCTCTTGAGTGCTGTTTTGACCCGCTCGCGATCCAGCAGATCAGGAAGGCCCATGAAGCGGGTAACCCACTGGCCGATGATCTGATCGGTCAGACAGCCCTCATCCTTGCCACCATGTTTTCCGCCCTCGTCGTTCCACAGACGGTAGTACTTGCCGTTCCAGAGCTTGTCCTCGAAGATCTTCTTGCTGGTGGCGAAGAAATCACCATAGCGACGTTCGGCAGGCGCATCACCCAACGCCTTTGCAGCCTGCACCATGCCGGCCAGTGCTGCGAGCCACTGCGAGCCGATGTACGCCGCGGTCCCAAACATCGGAAAGTTGTCGTAGCTCGACATGATGCCTTCCATGTCGGGCATGCCGTCGTTGTTGAGATCGCGTTCGCGCACGCAATACTCCATCGCCGCCTTACAAGACTCCCACGTGCTCTTGAGATATTCGCGATCGTTGCTCCAGAAAAAGTCGCGCAACACCATGCCGACGTGTTGCGGATGCAGATCCAGACGGATCTTCTCCTGTGCGCCAAAGATCATCTTCTCCGCCGTGAAATCTCGCCGCAGGCCGTGGTTGATGACGCCGTTTTTGTGTTGCATGGCCTGGTGGGCCTGCAACGTCTTGCGCAGGTTTTCCGGGAACAAAATGGCAAGCGGAATCGAGCCATACACGCTCACGTCCGTGGTTTCCACGGGCCCCCATTTTTGTACCTCGGTCAACCCCTCGATGATTCCGAGATGGCCTTCCTCGGACAAAACGGCGCTCGTGCGAAAGGTGTTGAGCTGCGAGTTGATCTGGTCAAGCACAAAAGTGTCGAGATCGCTGTCGTAGAAGGCGTCGAGAAAGCCAAACGTTCGCTTTTCGAGATCGGCCTTGTTGCGAATGACGTGGCGGGCAACATCGGCGGCGGACTTGAACCGACGGTTGTAGTAGTTGCCAACAATCTTGTCATGCGCATCGTTCCAGGCATGGGGAAAGTGCCAGGTGGCGACGAAGCTGTGATCAAACGACTTGCCTGACGCGAGGTTGGTGGAATGGCCAATCGTGTTGAAGGTTTTCTCGAGTGCCCAGCGTTTGCCGGACTTGTCCTTGCGCGTTCGCTTGGGGTTCTCGTTCACGTCCGAAAGTTTTTTTGAACGGAGAACCGCCTCGTAATACGGATGACGGTGCTCCCAGCCAAGGTGGCTTGTCGAATCCGCGGAGAGTGACGCGATGGCCTGCGTGCCGGCAGTGCCGTGTTTGTCGGGCAAGCCAGTCGCGGTGGCCTCGAACATCCGGTAGCCTGCGCCGTCACTCATCTCGGCGGCGTACAGCTTCTTTTCAAAGTCGTAGCCAACCATGTTGCGGCCACAGGCAAGCAGCATCACATCGGCCGGTTTTTTGCCGACGTTCTTGATCGAAAAATCGAAGATCATCGCCGGCAGCGACGACGCCTCCATGTCGTGTGGTACGAATGGGCTCCAGGCGCGCAATCGAACCTGAACGGGCATGTCCGGATCGGTGAACTCCAGATCAGTGTAGGGAAAGCGTGCCGAGTACTTGATTTCGGCAACCCCCGACATCCATGGGAATTCGTAGATATGCACTTCGACGTTTCCGACCTGGGTATTTTCCTCGATTTGCAAAATCTTAATGCGCGGCTCCTCGCCCGGAACCTCGTAGCGCAACTTGAAAAATAAAATCGATTCCTGATGGACGTTGCGGCCGAGGAGTGGATTGCCAAGGCGAGGCTCGTTGTTGAAGGCTGTCCAATTGTAAAATCGTCCGTCCTTGCGCAGCTCGGCGCCGCCCGCGCCGATACCACCCAGCATCACGCCACTTCGGGGCTCATCGTGATGCCGCATGGTCTCGCGAATCGGTGGCCTCGCGTTGGCGCGGCCTGCAGCGGTTGCCGAGCGCACACCGGGCCCGTCGCTCGACAGAACGCCGGTTTGCACCGCTCCCACGGTGAGGGCTGTGGCGGAGAGAACGTCGCGTCGTTTCATCATGGGTGCCACCCTCAACCAGCCAACAAGACCTGTCAAGCAATTGAAACTCTGAGATAATACGGCATGGCCACTTCCCGTGTGAATGCGTTTTCCCGACGTGAGCTTCTGCACGCGGGTGCAATCGCTTCTGGGGTTGGCGCGTGCGCAACGGTCCCTTCACCACGTGGGGTATTGGTGGGAAAAACGGGTGGTGCGATTCCGTACGACAGGGATCGATTGCGTGCACCGGGTGGCCATCGGATCCATGAAGGCGCGGCCCTCGCGAAGGTGTTGTTTCCGGTCGGTGGCATCGGCACCGGCACGGTTTCAATAGCGGGGAATGGGGATCTGCGCGACTGGGAACTTTTCAATCGCCCGGCCCGCGACAGGCAACTTCCGGCAACCTTTGTTTCCATGCGTGCGGCCTCCGCGGTGGGCGCGCCTTCCCTGCGGGTCGTGCGTGCGGAACCGGTCGCAGGCGCTCCCGCAGGGGGTGGCAGAACCCGGGGTGATTCCTTTCCGCACTTTCGTTCGGCGCGTTTCGAGGGTTCGTATCCCTTCTGCAACGTCGCGTTTTCCGATCCAGAATTTCCGATCGACGTTTCCCTTGAGGCCTGGAATCCGATGGTGCCGCTGTCCGTCGACGACTCATCCTTGCCCGTGGCGATCCTCACCTACCGCCTGAAGAATCCTTCGCCCAATATCATCGACGTGACGTTGTCATTTTCGGCAGTAAACCCCGTGGGTCATGACTGGCGTACGCCAGCCGATCTTTTGCACCAGGGTTTTGCAGGCAATCTTATCGAACGGGCAGAGCTCAATTTGCATGACCGCGGCAAGCTGGTGGGTCTTGCGATGAGCAAACGCGGTGAGGCAGACAGCCCGCTTTTGCAGGGGAGCTTCGCCGTTGCAGTGCTGTGTGATACGGTACATACGGCAACCTATTCACCGTCGAGCTGGCCGGAGACGACGCAGCTCTTGTACGAATATGGGCAACATTTGCGCGATACGGGCCATCTGTTGCCGGGCAAGGCGGATATGCCCACGGTGGGCTCGCGCGGCTGTTTTGGGGCGCTTGCGCCCGAGATCAAGCTTTCACCCGGAGCATCGCGCGACATCACCTTTATTGTCGCCTGGCACTTCCCCAATCGGGAAAACTACTGGCACAACTACCCGGAGTGCAAGGATGCGCCCCTGCGCAACGATTATGCGCGCCGTTTCGACAGTGCCTGGTCCGTGGTCGAATACGTGGCCCATGAACTTCCGCGCCTTGAGGCCAAGACGCGAGCCTTCCATCAATCCTTGTTCCGTAGCACGTTGCCCGGTGTTGTCGTGGATGCGGCCACAAGTCAGATGGCCATTCTTCGAACACAGACCTGTATGTTGCTCGACGATCCGGACAATGGCCGGACCTTGTATGCCTTCGAGGGCTCCGACCCGGATGCAGGTTCATTTCCTCTCAATTGCACGCACGTCTGGAACTACGCGCAGGCCGTGGCGTACCTGTATCCTGAACTTGAGCGATCAATGCGCAAGGTCGATTTCCTCTGGAACCTGTTTCCCGATGATTCGATGGCTTTCCGTACGATCGTACCGCTTGGGCGACGGCAATGGGACTGGTATGCAGCGGCCGACGGTCAAATGGGATCGGTGCTGCGATTGTATCGTGAATGGCAGATCTCGGGCGATACAGCATTCCTGAGTGCATTGTGGCCGAGTGCCCGCCGCGCGCTCGAATACGCCTGGGTGTATTGGGACGCCAATAAGGATGGCGTAATGGAGGGCGAGCAACACAACACCTACGATCTCGAACTCTATGGGCCCAACACGATGGTTGGAACGCTTTATCTGGCCGCGCTGCGGGCGATGGCAGAGATGGGCCGTGCGTTGGGGGAACGCGAGGTTGCGGACCGTTATGATGAGCTCGCCGTGCGTGGCAAACGCGGCTATGAGCACCTCTTCAACGGCGAGTTTTTTATCCAGAACGTGTGGGAGGCCAATGCCATCGCGACACCGCCTACAAGTGGTGCGAATGAAAATGATCCACCCTTGCGTGCTGTGGTGGGCGGCGTGGTGCGGGGGCAGGTTGGCTCTGGTTGTTTGTCGGACCAGCTGATTGGCGAATGGATGTCACGACAAATGGGTCTCGGCGCGGGTCTCGATCCAAAGCTGACAAGACAAGCGTTGGCGGCGATCTATCGCAACAACTTCAAATCCAACTTCTTCGAGCATCTGTCGACCGATCGGGATTTCGCGCGCTTTGATGAGCGGGGCCTCCTGGTCTGTACGTGGCCCCGCGGGGGGAGACCCACCTGGGCGCCGCTTTATTCCGACGAAGCCTGGACGGGCGTTGAATACCAGGTCGCGGCCCACCTGCTTTACGAGGGCTTCCTCGACGAAGGCCTGTCGTTGCTAACGGCTGTTCGCGAACGACACGACGGCAAAAGGCGGAATCCCTGGAACGACGATGAGGCAGGCGATCACTACGCGCGCGCCATGTCGAGCTGGTCGGTCTTGCTTGCGGGATCGGGTTTCTCCTATTCCGCGCCCAATCAGACGATCGGTTTTGCGCCACCCTTCAACCCGGAAGACTTCAGCTCGTTTTTCTCGACCGGTTCGGGCTGGGGTCGATTTACCCAGTTAGAGGCGCGGAATCGACTTTCTGCGGTGATTGTACTGCAATACGGTTCGCTGCTTCTGAAGGCGGTCGACCTCACTGCGGTTGTCGGCGCAACCACCGTCAAGGTTTTGGTGAGCGATGGTCGTGGCAAAGAAACGACGGTGGCCGCACAGCTGGTAAAGACCGAGACGTTGCTTCGAGTCAAACTGAGCTCAGATGTGTTGCTTGCGGACGGGCATCGCTTGCAGATCGAGATCACATGAAAAACGGTGTTTACGACAACGGTCGCTGGCGACAGGGCAGTGGTCCAGAACTCATTGCAACGGATCCCTGCACGGGCGCTGTGGTCTGGCAGGGACCGTCGGCGGCACCGTCGGACGTAGAAACGGTTGTTCGGGGTGCACGTGCTTCGTTTGAAAGTTGGTCCGAGTTCCCGTCGGACGTTCGATTTTCGATTTTGCGAGGTTACGCGGATGCCCTGGAATCGGCGCGCGCCATCCTGATTGATGCCATTGGCCTTGATGTTGGAAAGCCGCGCTGGGAGGCGGATGCCGAGGTCAGCTCGATGGTACGCAAGGTTGAGATCTCGATGGCGGCGTACCACGAGCGTACCGGTGAACGAACCACCACGCAGGGTACCAGTCGACAGGTCTTGCGACACCGTCCACACGGCGTCATGGCCGTACTTGGTCCATTCAACTTTCCGGGGCACCTTCCGAACGGCCACATCGTGCCGGCATTGCTCGCGGGTAATACGGTTGTTTTCAAGCCCAGCGAACAGACGCCGTTGACGGCAGAGATCATGGTCAATTGTTTCGAGCAGGCCGGATTGCCCGCGGGTGTGCTCAATCTTGTACAGGGAGGGCGTGCGACGGGTGAGGCGCTCGCGCGGTCGGCGGGCATTGATGGGTTGTTGTTTACGGGCAGCGCCGAAGTTGGACTTGCGTTGCATCGTCAATTCGCTGGCACACCACAGAAGATCTTGGCGCTGGAAATGGGCGGGAACAATCCGGTCGTGGCCTGGGATACCGGCGATCTGGATGCCGCGGCCGCAACATTGATTGCATCGGCATTCATCACGGCGGGACAGCGTTGCACCTGCGCCCGTCGCCTGATTGTACAGAACAACAGCGATGGCGATGCGCTGGTTCAAAAGACGATGGCGTTGGCGCGGCGACTGATTGTCGGATCGCCCGGTGACGTGCCGGAGCCCTTCATGGGGCCGTTGATCTCGAATCAGGCTGTAACACGGTTGCTGGAAACCGAGGCGAGATGGTGCAGCGTGGGGGGAATTGCGATGATGCCGCTTCAACGTCTGGGCGATACGGTGGCTTCCG
>JAYUPZ010000553.1:0-6195 GCA_043759805.1 Myxococcales bacterium
CTGTGCTTGCGAAAACGTGTTGCGGTTTAGAATTTGGCCTCGACGCGTCCCGTGATGGTGATGTTGGCCTTGCCCTGCGGCACGATCTGCCCCCCAGACAAGCTCATGTCAATCGCCGTGATGATGTTGAAGGGCGTTTTGTGGTTTCTTGCGAAGGATGAGAACGCCGCCTGCCCGGCGGCATCGACCGGCACCGTGTGCATGCCTTTCGACATCGCAGCCTGAGCGGGCAAGGTCGTGACCTTGCGGGCAGCCGCGTTGTTCTTGGTTTTGACGTTCGCTGGCGCAACCCAGATCTCGACCGGTGGCAATGTCGTCGTCAGATTGTTTTGCACGTCGTACTGCAGGCTCTTGAGGTTGACGTCCGACAGGGTGGAATTGCCAGCCTGCTTCAACGAAGGCGCTGACATAGCCAGATCGACGGTTTGCGCTTGCTCGAAGGTGTAGAGAAAAGCACATTTGTTTTCTCGGCAGGTCAGGGGATTTTTGCCGCAATCAACACCGGGCACCGCGCAACACGTTGACGTATCCGTACCGGCACAGGGTACCGTGGGAACCGCGCCAACCGGTGGCCTCATGAAATCGGGGCTGTCGGTATCCACCACAAAACTTTGCGGCGGAAGGTCGAATGGAATTGTGTTGAAGCTGTCGACATCGATTAGACCGCAGCTTGCTGACAATACAGCCATTGAAAGAGCCACGATGGCCGACACCCGAATAACGGACGGTGGTTTTTTCACGCCTGGATCGTACCACCAGAAAGGATCAGCGACCAGAAGAGGTGCCACCCAGAACGTGCAGAGTCAATTCGTCCACGATGGCATCAAGGGTCCGATCGCCATCGAGCACGGAATAGGCCAGATCGCTCCAACCCGACTTGTTTCCAGCGGCCGAGTCCAGCGCTTCGTCCATCCGACGCTGCACGAGTCCCCGAATCCTGGACTGGACTCGGGAAAGCCTGCGGATGTCGCGCTTGAGGGCGGCCTCGGGGCGCGCTCGCTCTTGTTCGACGATGCCGACCAGCTCGTAAATGCCCTTGCCCTCGCCTGCAACAGTTTTGACGATGGCCACGTCCTGGCGGCCGCTCTGGCGAATCTCGACCATCGCCTGTAAATCACGCACGACGCCATCGGCGCCGGGTAAATCTGCCTTGTTCACGACCAGCACGTCCGCCACTTCAAACACACCGGCTTTGATGGCCTGCACGCCGTCTCCCAGCCCGGGAACCGTGACGACCAGCGTGAGATCCGCTGCGGAAGCCACATCGACTTCGTCCTGACCCACTCCCACGGTTTCTACGAAGATGGTGTGAAAGCCCATCGAATCGAGGACGACGACAGCGTCATAAACCGAGCGCGAAAGCCCACCCATGGCGCCCCGGGTTGCGAAGGAACGAATGAACACCCCGGGATCGGTCGCGTGGCGTTGCATCCGGATTCGATCACCGAGAAGCGCACCGCCCGAGATGGGGCTGGAGGGATCAACGGCGAGTACGCCTACGCGCGCACCCCGCTCACGGTAGGCAGCGATGAGGACGTCGATCAGCGTCGACTTTCCAGCACCGGGAGGCCCCGTTACCCCAATCACAAACGCCTTGTCGGCCGCAGGCAAAAGCATCGCAAGGGCGGCGTTGGCAGCCGGTTGATCGTCATCCAGATCACGAATCAACCGCGCACCGACGGCTCTGTCGCCCGTAAGCACCCGGGCAGCCAAGGCGGCACCGGCCATCTCGGCGGTTGCGTTGCCATCGCGCGATCCGGAACTTTTCACGCTGAGAATTCCTTGATGAGCTCGCGGCCGATCACCATTTTCTGCACCTCGTTCGTACCTTCGCCGATCTCGGCCAGCTTCACGTCACGGTAATACCGTTCAATCGGAAACTCGCGGGTGTAGCCGTAGCCGCCGTGGATTTGCAGGGAGGCGTTGCAAGCCCGGGTTGCGGCGCGGGCAGCATAATACTTGGCCTCGGAGGCCTGACGGGTGATGCGCTGGCCGTCGTCCTGCATCGAGGCTGCATTCCAAACCAGGAGACGCGCAGCATCTAACTCTGTCGCCATGTCGGCCAGCATGTGCTGTACGCCCTGAAACTCGGAAATCGGTTTTCCAAATTGAACGCGATCACGGGCATACTTGAGCGCTGCTTCAAACGCAGCACGGCCAATGCCAACTGCCCAGGCGCCGATCGACACGCGACCCTTGTCGAGGATCTGAAGCGTGTCGTAAAAGCCGTTGTCCACTTCGCCGAGTCGGCTTTCGTCGGGAACCACAACGCCTTCGAGGATCAACTCGGTGGTATCCGAAGCGTGCAGGCCCATCTTTTCGATCTTTCGTCCCGAGCGAAATCCGGGCGTACCCGGCTCGATAAGGAAAGCCGTGAGCCCGCGTTGTTTCTTCTCGGGCGAAGTCGACGCGAGAATGACATAGATCCCGGCCACCGATCCCTGCGTGATGAAGGTCTTGGTTCCGTCAATCACCCATTCCACAACCGTCCTGCCGTCCACCTTGCGTTCGCGACGAATCGCGCGCGTACGGGCCGCACCCGCATCCGACCCAGATCCGGGCTCGGTCAAGCCCCAGGCGCCGAGGATCTCGCCTGCGGCAAGCCGCGGCAGGTACTTGCTTTTCTGTGCTTCGTTTCCCGCCTGAAAGATGTGCCCGGAGCCGAGGCTATTGTGCGAAGCCATGGTCAAACCCACCGAGGCATCGGCAGCGGCGACCTCTTCCAGCGCAACCACGTAGTCCATCATCGCCATGCCGGCACCGCCGTAACGTTCCGGTACACGCATGCCGAAAAGACCAAGGTCCGCCATCGGCCCGATGACCTCATGCGGGAACGTTTCTTTTTCATCCCACGCTGCGGCATGCGGAAGGATGTGACGCGCACAAAACTCGCGCACGGTCTTCTGCAGGATCTTTTGTTCTTCGGACAAATCGAAGTTCATGGCTTTTTTGGCAACGCTCCTGATTTGAATCGCTGTTCTGGGCCTGCGGGTGCGTAGACCTGGATACCGATCACCGGCTCGGGGCCCGTTCTGCCACCGTGCAACTGTCCAGACGGAATGTGCAACACTTGGTCCGCCGAATAGGGATAAGACTCGTTTCCAATGAAGAGCGTGCCGGAACCTTTGACCACATACATGAACTCGGCCGAGCCGTCGTGGGTGTGCTTTGGAAAGTCACTGTTCGCGGCAAGTTCAATCACCTCGAGTGCCATCGCATCCGAGCCGGTAGTCTCCTTGTTGAGGAGCAACTGCACCTTGACCTTGCCCTCGTTCGCTACAAAGGTCCGGTTCTCCGCAACCGCTATAACGGTAGGGACGGGACCCGGAGGCAATGGAACGTTGCCATCGCGCACGACCTCAAACGCAGCACGACCCGCGGGATTGGCTGGATCGCGGTAGACCACCTCCGGACCCGGGGGCGTGAAGATTTGCAAGATCTCAACAGGCATCTGTCGGCCCATATTCTCAATGACGTGGGGGAAGCCGCGCGGGATAAAAACCGCCGTTCCCTCGGCAAGCACCAGGGCTGCAAAGCCCTTTGGGCCAAGGATGCGAACCTTGCCCTTGCGAACATAGATTGCCTTGTCGCTCTGGGGATGTCGATGCATCGCCACGCGGGATGCCGGTGAAACGGCGAGCAACACCGCCGACAGTTGTCGCGTGTGCATGTTGACGGGATCGGCGAGAACCTTGATCTGGAACGGTCCAGGCCTTTTACCGGAACCGGCAGGACCGCGCATCGGCGCGTCTTCCAAACGCACCACATACTGATTCATCTCGCCGGCAAACGAAAGTGGCAACACAATGGACGATCCGGGCTCGATATCCGCGATTTTCCAGGTGAGCGCGCGCCTCGAAACGCAGGCCGCCATGGTTTCGGGAATCTTGTCGCCGCGAGACACCACCGTGGACTTTTTGATCTGTCCCCCTGCCCCGACTGTCACCTCCAGTTCGACTTTGCCCGAGACATCGAGTCTATCGGCCAGGGCTTGCTCAAAACAGCGATGCGCATCGGGCGCATGCTTGCGCAAGGTGTTCTCCACCGCCGCGGTGACGCGCTCGGCTTCGGAGGCCGATCGGGCGTTGCGCGGGGCAATCGCAATCAGCGCGGCTAAAATCGAAAAAAAGAGGGATTTGCGTTTCATTGGGAAGATCCTGTCTTTTCGACGCGCGGGCGCAAAACCTGTTCCATCCACGCCACGATCTGATGCGTCGACGTACCGGGTTTGAAAATCTCGGCCACACCCAGTGCGCGCAGTTCTTCCACGTCGTCGTCGGGAATGATCCCGCCGCCAAACACGACCACATCAGGTGCGCCTGCCTGGTGAAGCGCCTCGAGTACTGCGGGAAATAACGTCATGTGCGCGCCGGACATCATACTGAGGCCCACCGCGTCCACGGCCTCCTGCATGGCGGCCGAAGCGATCATTTCGGGGGTTTGGTGCAAGCCCGTGTACACGACCTCGTACCCGGCGTCGGAAAGGGAGCGGGCAACGACCTTGGCACCGCGATCATGTCCATCGAGGCCGACCTTTCCGACCAGGATGCGAAGTTTGCGAGCGCCCACTGGCGATTGAACCGGTGGCGGGACCGGCAAGGAAGAGCGTCGGGGTCGTTCAGGTGCAGTCATGGATTGGGGGTGATCTCAGTGGGCGATGGTCGAAGCAGCAGTTTTCAGCAAATGGCGGGCAATGACTATTTTTTGAATCTGACTGGTTCCCTCGTAGATCGTGGTGACGCGAACGTCACGATAATACCGCTCCACCGGGAATTCGCGGGTATAGCCGTATCCCCCGTGGATTTGCAAGGCTGCGTCACAAACCAAAACAGCGGTTTCGGTCGCGAAAAGCTTGGCCTGTGCCGCTGCAAGCGTCATGGGTTGCCCAGAGGCCTTCAACCATGCGGCGCGTTGAACGAGCAGCCAGGCTGCGTCGAGTCGAGTCGCGGCGTCGGCGAGGATAAACTGGATAGCCTGATTCGCAGCGATCGGCTGGCCGAACTGAACGCGGTCGCGAGCGTACTTCACAGCCGAACCGAGGGCGGCGCGCGCGATGCCGACCGC
Organism: Myxococcales bacterium; assembly: GCA_043759805.1. GTDB lineage: Bacteria > Myxococcota_A > Polyangia > Fen-1088 > Fen-1088 > JAWXBF01. The sequence continues at coordinate 5,065 of JAYUPZ010000553.1, forward strand.
CATGGCCGCAACATTGATGCGTCCACCATCGAGAGCCTCAAGCGCAACCCTGAAGCCCTGCCCTACAACACCGACCACATGCGCCTCCGGCACGAAGACCTGATCGAAAAGTAGCGGGACCGTGCTTGAGCCCCGCTGTCCCATCTTGCGTTCGCGATTCCCTGCGGACAGACCCGGCGAGCCGCCCGCAACCAGGAAAGCCGTGAATTCGCGGCCTTCGGTTCCCCGACGCGCCATCACGATCATTTGACCGGCCTTGTCTCCCGACGTGACCCAAAGTTTGGAACCGTTGATTTCGTAACCAGGCAGGTCCTCGCGCGTTGCCGGTGCGAAGGTGGTGCACATTCCTGCAGGATCGCTGCCCGCCCCGGCTTCGCTGAGCGCAAAAGCCGCAGGACCAACATTACCGGCGCAAAGATCGGGCAGCACGCGGGCGGCGACCTCGGGTTGTGCGTGTTTGGCGAGAATTTCCGCCACCATGTTTGTGACGGCTACGGTGACCGCCACCGAGGCATCGGCCTCTGCGATGGCTGCAATGGCTTGTGCAAGCGACGCGGCAGACATCCCGGAGCCGCCAAGCTGTTCAGGAACCGTGACGCCAAGTAGTCCCATGGACCCAAGCTCGCGCAACTCGAGATCGGGAAATCGACCTGACCGATCGCGTTCCGCAGCCCGGGGGACCAAGCGGTCCTCTGCATAGGCGCTCACAGTCTGAGCGACCATGGCTTCATCGGGATCTGGCTTAAAATCCATGGGGTTTAGTGTGCCGACACGGTTCAGTGTACAACGAGCGGGTGAGTTCTTCGAACATGCGCACCATCGTGGACGCGGGCACGCAGCAACCGATCGGAGAGGCACCGGAACTCGACGCCACGGCGGTGGAGATCATGACCGCCCGAGCTCGCGCCGCACAGCCGCAATGGGCAAAGCTTGGGTTTGGCGCGCGAGCCAAGGCCCTTCGGCGATTTTCCGCGCTCATGGTCCGCAATCCGGCGTTGCCAAAACTCATCACCGCAGAAAATGGCAAGCCCCTATTCGAATCAGAGCACATCGAAGTGCTGTACACCGCCGAGTTAATTCGACACCTGACAGGACGCGCCGGACGACGGGCACTGCGCGAAGAATACCGCA
>JAYUPZ010000554.1:0-2939 GCA_043759805.1 Myxococcales bacterium
GGGGGCCGCCTGAAACGCAAGTGCGAAAGCAACGGCCGTCCGGACTCGCATCCGCCCTTCCTGCCAGGCTATCTGCAAACGGGTCGCGGTCGGGGCCGCGAGCACTGCGACAGGAACGGCAAGGTGGGGAACGAAAAGGTAGCCGTTGATGAAAGGCGAGCTGTGCATCAAGGCGATGATCACCACCCAGGTTAACATCGAGAATGCCGCTGCCCGATCCGCCTTGAACCAATGGCTAACGCCGATCGCTGCGAGTAACCCGGGTACGGTCAAGGTCAGGGGATACCAAAAAATCGAAATTGCCTGTGGTCCGAAAAAAGCGAGAGAGGCAGTTTTGAAAACCATGTCCTGCGATTGCCAGCGGCTGAGAAGCAAAGTGATAGCCAGCGTGGGCACAAGGCAGATAGCGATTCGGGCCTGGGCTTTCCAGTCGACGGGCCGCGAGATCACAAAGGCTGCCACTGGAAAACATCCAGCGGTCGCAAGCACGATCACCGCCGAGTAGGGATGAACCCAGTGTGTGAGAAACCAAAAAAACGAAACCTGCGCAGCGTCGCGCCAGTTCGTTGGTCCGGTGCCCACGATGATGGGGCGAACGGCTATTAACGAAAGGGCAAGCCCTGCAACCCACAGCGGATTGTACATGTTGGCGAACCCAGACCAACCCAAAAGCTGCGCGCTCTCGGAGAGATTCGGTCGTACGTCCATTGGCATCGCCCTTGCGATCAAACGTAAGACAGGGTCGATGCCGCCGGCAAAGGCAAACAACAAAGCCGCTGCCAAACGTTCCTTGCGTTGGCGGAAAAACGGGCGCGTGAACCACCAGAACGTTGCGAAGAAGGCGAAGGTTAGCGGAATCCGGGCGAGTTCGATCGCGATCAAAGGATCCAGTCCCGTCACGCGAACAATGAACCCGAGGATGCTGTGGAAAACGAGAATGAAACGACCGTCTTGTGGATCGGTTGTAAACGGATTGAGGAGTGTGATGCCGTTACCCTGCGCAGCCTGGCGTATGAACGCACCATAGGCGAGAAAATCTTTGGGTATAAAACCGATGGGAAGAAACCGTTTTCCCTCCGGCGCGGTCACGAGGTAGGTGGCGATAAACGGCATCATGCGCAGCACGATCACGAAAGCCGGGATGCTCCAGTACCAGCGCGGAGGGCGATCCGGAAGCACGAGCGATTCAGACAATTCGGGCGACGTTGGGGCAGTCATCAATTTAAAGATGGCATCATGGCATAATCCCGGATTGTTCGGTTAAATCGGTTCGGACTCGCCTAATGGTTCCCACCTTATGTCCAAATGCGATGGCGGCTCCTCTGCGGAAACTCGGTCGCGAACCCGTCGTCAAATACATTGTGTCGGCATAGGACAAGCGCACGGCAAAATGATCGATCACCCACCGCGCCGTTTCGGGAACGGGGTCCAAGAGCCGAACGCCAGGCATGATCCGCTCGAATAGGGGTCGCAGGGCAGGGTAGTGGGTGCAGGCCATCAGGAGCGCGTCGACTTTTTTCAACGGGGAAAGGATCGTTCGTACGTTTGCCTCCACTTCCGGCGAGCACAAATTGCCCGCTTCGACGTGCGCGGACAACGGTTGGGCTATCCTTGAGCGAAGGCTTCGGCTGTTGGTCTCGAGGGCTTTTCGGTAGATCCCCGAGCGAATCGTTCTTCTGCCGCCGATGACACCGACGTTGCGACTTTTCGATGCGCGCACCTGCCGCACGGCATGAGCGATAATTCCGGTCACCACGATGGGTCCACTGTTGGTTTCTATTCGTCCTGCGATTCCGCGTACTCCAAGCGCGGGCAAGACCGTGCTGGCGGCGTTGCATGCCACGGCAAGGTGGGTTGCCCCCTGTCGCGCCAGAAATCCAGCAACGGTATGCACCCTGTTTCGCAATGCGGAGGCGCTCAACTTGCCGTAAGGAACAAATCCAGAATCCGAAAAGTAAAGCAGAGGCAGGCGCTTTTTTTGTCGTTGCAATTCCGACAAGAGCCCGATGCCGCCGATGCCCCAATCCATGATGGCAATCATGGGTAACTTTGGGGCGCCACCCATCCCGCAGGCAAGGGTCCAGAATCGAAGGCGAGCATCCGGTTGCGCCACCCGAGGTTCAAAGTTTCGACGCGACGCCCGGGAAAGCGGCTTTCAAGGTACCAGCGGTACTCGTGCTCTGCGCGGATTGGGTTGTACTTCAGCACGGTGGACCACTCGGGCATGCGGGTCAGACTTTTCAAACGGTGTGCGAACTGCGGGTTCTGCGAGTGGGTATGCATCTGCCGGAGCTTGTCGCGGATGACTGCGGGCCATTCGTACCACCGACACGGCAGCGTCACCATGTCCACGATGAGGATCCGGCCGCCAGGGGCAAGAACTCTCCGAAACTCGTTCATGATCGGATCCCAGTCGAGATAGCGAAAAGACAGCAAGGATACGATCACCTCGACGCTTTGATCGGGAAGGTCGATTTTTGGCCCATCAAGCACGTTGAATCGAAGGTGGCCGTTGCCTTCGCTCCGTGCGCGATCCCGTGCAAGCTCGATCATCGACCCCGATACGTCGACGCCGATCCCTTCGCGAACACGTTCCGCCAGTTTGGAAAGCAGGGCGCCGTTGCCGCACCCCACGTCAAGGACTCGAAGTCCCCGCGGGAAACACCTTTGCATCCGCTGCACCCGGGGCAAGAGCCATTCCCACTCATCTCGGCGCACGCCTATGTCGGTGAACGCGCTGGCATAGGCGTTCGCGACGGTGTTGTAACTGGCGTCACCGTTCGGTTCGGAGGGCAAGAAACGCTTCATGGCTTCGACAGGCGTAGCGCCGGCGTATTTCGCAAGGGTGGCGAACGATCCGTGCGACTTCTTGCCCGCGCAAGCGACGATGTACAGATCGGCTTGCGGATCGGAACGTCGGGCTTCCCAGACGAATCGAT
>JAYUPZ010000555.1:0-13287 GCA_043759805.1 Myxococcales bacterium
GGAGAGACTACAACCATTACGTACGAGCTGGCCGTCGGACGTTTGAAACTGACGGTAGGTTCGGGGCGCGACGGTGCCTGGATTGATACGGTGCTGGAAGGGCAAACCGCCGCGCCGCACTGGGTGTTTCCCCTGGCGGGGGCTCGTGTGATGGGCGCCGATCGATTTTTTAAACAGGGTTTGGGTTTTGGTGGTCCGAGCGGCGTGTTTGGTATTCCACAGGCGCAAAACAACCACTCTCCGAACACGCTGGTTGAAAGCGCCTGGTCGTACGATTCGTTTTTGACGACTGCCTTGGTGGCCAAATCCGAGCACACCCTCGTGGCAGGAGCGGTTGATCACAAGGATTACCTTCAACGCTGCACAATCTACAACAAGAGCCATCGGCGTGAGCTGGTCGACAAGAAGGTGGCACTTGATGATGTGATCTTCGAGGCGGGATTTTCAACCGAAAGAATCCCTTTGCCTGACAGGCGTTTGACGTTGCCTCGCCTGCACATCCTGGGATCGTCGTCGCTTCCGGTCGCACTCGACGCGTGGGCACAGCGGCTGGCGAAAGCCAACAACATCAAGGTCAAGTCCCCACCACGATTCCACTGGGACAGTTGGTACGAGTTCTATGAGGGGCACGATTCTGCGAGACTGAAAGATACGTTGGCGGGGATGGCCAATACAAAACCGCCCTTGCCCTTTCAATCGGTGTTGATCGATGCGGGCTATTCTGCGTTGGGCGATTGGCTGCAAGCAGACGAACGCATTTACGAAGGCGGCATGGAAGCAACCTTCGCAACCATTCGCAAGGCAGGCCACGCACCGGGACTGTGGGTGTCGCCGTTCATGGTGTCATCGCTCAGCCGTCTGTACAAAGAGCATCCCAATTGGGTTGTGCATGATTTGCTGGGAAAGCCTTTCGTGCATGGCAAGGGAAAGCCCTTCTTCTACGTCTACGCCACCGAAGAAGAGCGGTATTACCTGGACAGCACGCACCCCGAAGCGTTTGCGTTCTTGCGCAACGTTTTCCGGACCTATCGCAAATGGGGCGTTAAAGCCTACAAGATGGATTTCATGGAGTGGGGGTTCAAAGACTCGACTTCAATCAAGCGACATACGCCGGGGAAAACGTCGGCGCAGAATTTTGTCGATGTGTTGCGTATGGTCAAAGAAGAGATTGGACCTGATGCCTATTTTCACGGATGCATTACGCCCTTTGGACCGATGCTGGGCTACGCGGATTCCATGCGCGTGGGATATGACGTGGACACAGACAGCTGGACCGGCGACGGCAACACGGTGAACATGTTTCAGGAAACGATCGCCACGCAGTACATGAACAATGTGCTCTGGCAGAACGACCCCGACGTGCTTTACGTTCGCGACGGAACAGGGGCGACGCGGTTGAGCAACGATGAAGCCGTTGCGTTGACCCTTTGGAACGGAATACTTGGCGGTGTGGTCTCCACGTCCGATCGGCCGCACCGTTTGGCACCCGACAGGTTGGCCCTGTTGCGCTTCGTGCAGCCCGGCAACATATTTGGCAAGGCACGGTTTCCGTTTTGGGGAAAGCATGGCAAGCCTATTTCAACGCTGGTGGCGGTGCGCGACTACCCTTCGCTCGACGCACATGCCGTTTTCGTCTTGAATAGCAAGGACCAATCGGTTGAAGAAAACATCGATTTCGTTGCGCTCGGTCTGCCCCGACAAAGTTATGTCTGGCATTGGAAGCCGAGCATGGGCAAAGCGTTGGGTCCGCTGTCTTCGTTGAATGTGAAGCTATCGCGGCACCAGGCGGCGCTTTATTTTGTGTCCACGAAGAATGTTGCACCCGCGCGGAACCTGGGTTTGTCGGGAGAGCCCATCGCTGGACTCTGAATCTGCCCGACGCGTTTCTTCATCGACTAAAGCGAAAAGATCGAATACAAAAGACGGCCCTCCGTTTGTCGATTCGTTTTCAGGAAGAACCCGTTCGTGTCGCATCACCCGCTGTTGATGCTTCCGGTGTCCGCTTGCGCGGATGGCAGTTGAGTGCGCTTGAAAAGTTGGAACGCCACAAAAAGCGGGATTTTCTGGCAGTCGCGACCCCAGGGGCAGGCAAGACAACGTTCGCGTTGACCGCCGTGCGCCATGCGCTTGTTGCACGTCGAGTTCGCCGCGTCGTGGTGGTGGTGCCGACCCAGCATTTGAAAGTTCAGTGGGCACACGCCGCCGAGGCGTTTGACATTCATCTCGATCCGGACTGGTCATCGGGTTACGGAGCGTTGCCTTCGGACGTTCACGGTGTGGCCGTGACTTATCAACAGGTTGCCGCCAATCCACAGGCGATGCGTTCTCTCGTCGCGGGTGCCATGGTGGTGCTTGACGAGATCCACCACGCCGCAGATTCCCGATCGTGGGGTGATGGCGCTCGGCTTGCGTTTGAGCACGCGCATCAACGGCTATGTTTGTCGGGTACGCCGTTTCGATCCGATCAAAGCACCATCCCCTTTGTGGAATACGTGGGTGACGAGGCACGGCCAGATTTTGAATATGGTTACGCCGATGCCTTGCGTGAAACGGCCGTTGTGCGTCCCGTCTATTTTCCTCGCATCAACGGGCGCATGGAATGGACGGCGCCCGAGGGATTGACCTACAACGCCACCTTCGACGATCCGTTGACACGTGAGCTTGCCAATCAACGGTTGCGCACGGCCCTCGCAGCCAACGGCGAGTGGCTACCGGCTGTGCTACGAAAAGCCAACAATCAGTTGATGCACCTGCGGGGCGCGGATCCGCGCGCTGCGGGTCTCGTCATCGCGATGGACCAGGCGCATGCCCGAGGCATCGCTGCACTGCTGTATCAGATCACGGGTCGACCTGTCGCGATCGCCACCTCGGACGATCCGGAGGCCTCGAATAAAATCGAGCAATTTTCAATCGGCGACGGTGCGTGGATCGTTGCTGTGCGCATGGTTTCCGAAGGGGTGGATATTCCGCGTCTGCGGGTTGGCGTGTTTGCGACCAATACCTTGACCGATCTGTTCTTTCGTCAAGCCGTCGGCCGATTGGTGCGCTGGCGCGGCAATCTGGAACGGCAGGCGGCGTACATGTTCATTCCCGACGATCTGCGATTGCGCATGTTTGCATCATCCGTGGCACAAGCTCGCCGCCACGTGTTGAAAAAGCCGTCGTGGCTCGATGATGGTAGTGATGCGTTTGCGGGTGAAGAGGTCAAGGATCCGCTGGATCAGATCTTGCGCGAAGAAGGTGACGGGGAAGACCAGGGTTCGCTCTTTTCGGCGCTGTCGGCCGTGCCACTTGATGCCAATGGACGTCCGCTGCAAGACGGTGGTGTGCTTGAACCTGAAGAGGGCGAGCCCATTCCCGATCTCGTGGATGGGCAAAGCGATGCGTCCTCGGCCTTTGTTGCCGACCCTTGGTGGAGTGCTCGACTTGCTGAGCCCTTGCCCGCTCCAGAATCCGCTCCAAGGTCGGAGCGTGAGGTGGCGCCCACAAGTGCGCCGCTCGCCCGGCGTCGCAGTCTCCGGGAAAACAACAGCAGCGTGGTGCGCGATCTGGTGCACTACACGGGCCGTGGGCACGCGGACGTGAATGCAGAGCTCAATCGCAAGGTAGGAATCAAGCGCATCAGCGAGGCCACGGCGCGGCAGCTCGAAAAACGTCTGACGCTGGCGCGGGCGTGGTTGAGCAAATACTAGGTCAGGACGCCGCGGGGACGATCTGAACATCGAAGCCAATGCCGTGGGCTTCGAGTGCCTGGCGTGCGGCGGATGCAAAGCGGGCGAAAACGTCGGTGGGCTCGGTCTGGCATCGCAGACAGACCTGGACGCGCTTGCCGATGTATTGCGGATACTGTTCGGCGAGAAATCCGTCGAGGACGTAACCCATGTAGCGGTTAATCTTTTCCTCGATCTGCTGGATTTGTTTCGGATTCGAACCCCACGGTCGGTGTTCAATCATGGTCAGGACAACGATGTCGAGAGCCGGATCGTGCGCGATCAAGTCGAGCATCATCGGGTTCTGCACACCGGCTTGCCCGAACTCGCCCTCGATCGCTTCCCTGGTTGAACGTTCCATGACTATTTCGCGCTCGCTGAGGCTTTGAATTCGAGCTTGATACCGGTGCGTTGTTGCCGTCCGCGGTTCTTGAAACCCCGGTTACCCCGAGTGTCAAACGGAGGAGGGCTATTGGGATCGCAGCGCGGGCCGAAGCCGTCGGCATCGAATTGATAGGTTAGCTTGCCCGTGCCTTCGGCTTCTGTTGCCGCTTCAATCGTTACTTCGTGTGTGCCCGAACGGCTTGGACTGCAGTAACTGAGCAGGTAGTGGCTTTGCGTCCAACGCAAGATGCGATCGGTCACGGCGGCAAACGCATTGATGATGGCTTCGCTATCTGAAGCGCGTGCGTACCCATTGCGTCCCAAATTAGACAGCGTTTTCTCGTCGATTTCACTACCCACGCCGATGGCAAACACATCCAGGTTGCTTTCAGAGATTGCCTTCATCATGTCTGAATCGGAGACGCGCGCGGCGCGATCGGTCCCGTCGGTGAAGACAACAAGCGTTCCGAAACGCAGTGGCGTCTTGGCCTTTTCGATCGCCTGGTTCAGGTGTTTCGTCGCTTCCACCATGGCGCCATGCAAGTTGGTCGACGGATCGCGCGGCTGAAACGAGGCGAGCGCCGTGACGCCTCGCCGAGAGGCCCCCGCGCTGGCTGTGAAGTCCTGAATCTTGTGGATCTCCTTGGAACCGTCGAATGCGAATACAGCAACTTTGTGATACTGTTCAAGCTGGGCCGTGAATTCGGAGGCTGCTTGGACAATGAAGGGGACGGTGTCGCTTTCCGTGATGCTAGCGCTCATGTCGACCAGCAACAGGGTGTAGTGTTCTGCCGCGATCTCTGGGCTGACGATGGTCTGGTTGCTCTCGTAGAGCGAGACAAGCTTGCCATCTTCGTAGATCTTGAACTGATCGGCCGTGAGCCCGGCGACGGGAACATCGTTTCGGTCTTCGACCGTGAAAAACACCGCCACATTGCTGGGTTTGCGGTAAGCCGCGTCGATGGTGTTGAGGCGCAGGCCGCTGCAGCCTGTGGAGAGGGCGAGGCCAAGGAATGAAGCGGTGAGGGCAACGGGGGGGCGGAGCATGCGCATAGCCCGCCATCGTAGCATCGCCTGGGTGCGGCGGCGCACCCAGGGGTCGGGGGGGCGGAAGGGGCAAAGACTAGGCACCCGACCCAAGAGGCGCAGCTCGAGAGCTATTGCGTTTACTCAGGCTGCGGATTCCACCGTGACTTCCGATCGCTTCCGGCGCAGCCAAAGAAAAAGGCCGATGCCCCCGAAGGCGACGACTGCAAGTGCGATCGGGGCAACACGTGTGAGTGGCGACGGGGTAAAATCCAGCTCTTGCTGGGCGCGCATGGATTCGATCGCCGACTGCGGAATGGACATCGCGGGCGCTTTTTGCAACAACGCCTCTGCCTGCTTTCGGTCCTTGATCATCACGGCGTGCGCCCACGAGAACGCGAGGATCCTGGCCTCGTGCACCTGTAGCTTGCGCAGCCGCTCGACGCAGGCATTCAGCCGTGGCGCGTCCTTCAAACGAAGGGCAAATCGACACTCAAGGAACTCCACCTCGGTCTCCACATGCATGACCGGACCCGCTGCGATCTCGTTCTTCTTTTCGAGCTCGCCGAGAATTTCGCGTGCCTTCCTCTCCTGCATTACCTTGATGGCCTCGACTAGCTCTTCTCGTGATCGTTGTCGATCGTTTTTTCGTTCGGGCTCGGGCGCTGGTTCGATCGTTGGCTTGGTGTCTGGAAGTGGCTGCGGGTTCTTGGCGATGTGTTCACGCAGGTGCTTCAGGCTAGCCTCAACGTTCCGCACATCGACCGGCTGGATCCGTTCGATCTTCAACGTGTACTCAATGAAGCGGATGTGATCGATGACTTTCGCAAGCGTCAACGAGACGGCGCGTCCGCAATTACCCGCTGCAACGTCGTATCGGCCAAGTTTTGCGTAGGCGATGCACAGTCGGCTGAACGAAACTCCAGCGTCGGGAACTGCGAATCCCATCGCCTCGTAGAATTTGATAGCCGCTTCCCAATTTTTCTCCTTGAAGGCTCTTTCGCCACGGGCAATCAGGTCCTGCAGGAAGTACGAAAACTCGATCGGATCGGTGTTTCTTTCGTCAACCGAGGGGATGCTGGCCTTGGGGTTGGCGTCGTTGACCTGCCACTTCGTGGCAAGGTCGGTCTCGTCTGATGCGCGGCCATTGCGCGAAATGCCTACGAATACGAACAAACACGCGATGAAAAAATTGACGGATGGGTTTCGCACGGCGATGACTCCTGATCTTCTCTACTTGGTTATTTCCGGACCGAAACACGCATTCACGCAACTTTTGATTTTCGCATCGGCGACGCCAGCAGCTTTCAAATGCTCGGAAAGCGAAAGCGGAGGAGGGGAACTTGGGCCTAGCGCGACGTCCATGACCACCAGCGCGTTGATCTGCGCTCGCGGCTGTCCCGGAGCGGTGGCCGAATCCCATAGTCGCTGATTTATTTGCTGGTTCGTGGGTGTTCCACCGAATTGAGCTGTGTACGACGTTTTGTATTCGGCTGCACAGGGACCAACGGGGACGAAATCAGGCTGTTCACATTCGCCCAAGTCCTGCTTGAAGGGATCGAGCCCACAGTAACAGCTTCCGAAGATACTCGGGGTTACCTCACGCGCGAGAACACAATGGTTTTTGATATGGCAGTTGAGCAAATCGAAGCACTCCTTCGAGTCAATACAGCCCGTCTCGAATCCAGGTTCGTCCTTATTTCCCTGCAAAATCGTCTTATATGGCGCTGCTTCCGTGTCCCCCGCGAGCAACATGCATTCAATACACTCGCCGAGGCCTGCCACCTTGCAATCAGGCCCACAGGTGGTGCCGTTGGGTGGATCGCATTGCTCACCGTCTTGAAGAACGTTGTTGCCACAAACCTTGTACTCGCAGGTTGAACCGCATCCGCAGCTGGTCGGGGTAGACATGAATTCCGTCATGGAACAATTCTTGCCGGTATTCGGCGGATCACACTGCTCTTCGAATTCGGTTGCGACCTTGTTGTCGCCACAAACGAATTCTGCCTTGCAATTCGCATCACAACCGTCCTTTGACTTCGTGTTCCCGTCGTCACAGTCTTCTCCCGATTGACGAAGTTTGTTGCCACATTGAAGTAGAAAACAGTCTTTGTCGCACATGACCGATCCATCACATTCTTCAAAAGAACAGCCGACGCCGGTGGGGGTCAGCGCATCCGAGCATTTTTCTGGCTTGCGGCCGATGGGCAAGAGATACGCGTCAGCGAAGCTCGGGGTTCGCTCCTGAATGATCCGATTGCCACAGGACAACTCCGTCGTGCACTGAGCAGGGCAGCTTAATTTCTCACATACGGTCAGGTCTCTCACCGCCGCGAATGCCGGATATTCGGGAACTGCGCCGCCGAGGCGTGCAACGATTGTTGCCACATCACGCGTTTCAAGTGCGGCCTCGACCTCGTGCAAGCAGCTTCCGTTGGCCAAACCCGGAATCAGACATTCCTTGCCCGCGGTGCCGCAGTAACAGTTCTCGATAAAGGCGCCTTTTCCACCAAGACCGTCTCTGGATGAAATGGCCGTTTCTCCAGCGCAGCCCGTTTGTTGTATGCACCGACGAAGTCGGCCCGCAAGTACATTTCGCGCGACGCCTTTTCCGGGGCCGGATGTTGCAACCCCCGGGAGTTCAAGGCCAGCGCTGAATTGGCTTCTGCAATTGACGAGCGAACAATCATCGCAAGACGACCGGGGCGCACACAAGGGGGTGCAGGCGGAAGGGCCGGAGAATGTAGTCGACCCCGTGTCGCAAGTTTCGCCCACGTCGACCTTGCTGTTTCCGCATTCGGCTCCCTCGATTCGGCAAATTGCACTACAACCATCACCGCGGATCCGGTTGCCGTCGTCACACGTTTCGCCGGTATCGATGACGCAATTTCCACAGTTCGGGTTGAATGAACCGGAGCGCAAGGTGGCGTCGTCCCAGAAGGCCATGCCGGTTTGACCGGGTGCCACGATGACGCCAAGTTTTACCGAAATCGATGCAACCGCACCAGGCGAGCCAATCGAGTTGGCATTGATGTTTAGCTTGTAAGGCAACCACTTTCCCGCCTGTGGACTTGTGGGCGGGGCTCCGGGGCCACCCGTGGCCGGTGTTCCGGAGCAGTCCGACGTGGGATAGAGCAACACTACTGCGAACGCACGGGTTCCTGCTGGTTGTCCGATTGAATTGAGATACGACGCCTCGAATGCATACGTGTCACCGGCGGAAAACGTGATACAGCGTTGAATCCCATCGACGCTAAACGTACTTGCCGAGAGGCTGGCCTTGAAGGAAACGCGCGCCGAGCCTGGCTTTGATGCACCCTGACCCATGGCATATTGAACATCCACAGTCGGTCCGCGGGTCCAGCCCGCCGTGTCGGTGTCAAACGCGCCGTTTGGAACCAAATTTTCAAGCGCCGGCATCGATACGCCGGCATCGCCGACGATGGGTTTGCACGCATCATTCGAACCCTGAGAAGCCGCGATCCTGCAATTATCAACACACGTCGATCCGTTGACCGGGTCGCACTGCTCGCCGGATGGTTGATCAACTTTTCCATCGCCGCAAAACGGTTTTCGTCGACAACCTGTCGTACAGGTGGTGCTCAGGCCGTTTTCGTCCCTGGGTGTGTATGCCGGTTCGCATTCTTCACCGTGTTCGCGATCCAAAAATCCGTCACCACACTCGAAGCTGCAGTTGCGACACCCGTCGCCCTTGAGGGCATTCCCATCGTCGCATTGTTCACCCGATGAAACTTCGATTTGCTTGTTTCCGCAGGTCTGTATCACCAATCTGCAAGTATCGCTGCACTCGGCGACACCCGGTGGATCGCAGGCCTCTCCGGGATCGAGAATCCCGTTGCCGCAAATCTCTCGCTGGCAGATTTCGCTGCAGCCGTCACCGGAGAGAAGGTTACCGTCGTCACATCCCTCTTCGGGACTGCTCACGACACCATCACCGCAACCGATGGTGTCATCGACGCTGTCGAAACAGACAGCGCCATCGCATTTCGATACCGATGATGCGTCGGACAATACGACAATCAATGGTCTAGTCGGCTGTTCATTGTCGCCGCAACCAAATAAGAGCAAAGCCAGTCCGGGAAGAATGCGGAGAACCGTCCAGGCTTTCGATTGCGATCTCATGGCTTCGTGCTCGCTGTGGCAGGAGCGGAAGTCGCGCTGCACTGATCAAATGTTGGGCGTGGTTTGAGTTCGCCTTTCGCAACCCCTTCCATGAAGTAGAAGGCAGCAACACCGGCATTCATGGCGCCATTGAGCGTCCATTTCTCGAACAACTGGTCGTTGAGTCGCTGGTCACGGAGAACGGTGTGCACAGCGTGCACGCTCTTGCCGAAGGCTTTTGTAAGCAAAGCCGGTGGACAGAACGGCATCATGCTTTCCTTTTCGATTCCCAACTTCTGGAAGTGCTCGATGGCCCTGCGTTTGGCGCCATCGTCCTGGGGGCCAATACACCAGGGGAGTTTGTTGGTCGCCTTGATGCCGTTTTCGACCGCACCTGACCATGTGCCCACTGGATGGTTCACTGGGTACAACAAGTTTCCATTGGTATCCGAGTTTCTGAAAACATCAGAATGGTGGAACAACCTGACGGCACCTGTTGAGCCAACCTCTCGAAACACCCTGACGACGCCTTCGTTGTTTGTACTACAGATGTCGTTCCACAAGTCGAAGTGGCCGGTTCCCGGCAAGAAGGACTTCGCCTGGCCGTGGTCTAGCCCAAGCGCCATCCCTTTCTCGAACTGCGGTGCAAAAACTACCCAACCCGATCGCAATACCTCCCCGCAGGTGTCGCGAGCAGATTGAAGCATGTTCGCGTCGGTGGCAGACGAGTTGGCACCGCCAGCCCTAGGTGCGCCTCCGTAGAACGGACTGGTCGCAATGAGATTCAGCGCGATCGGCGGGATGATGCTTTCGGTCCCCCCGAGGCCCATGAACACTGCGTAGCGAACCGCCCAGTCTGCAGGTGTACCACCTCGGTTTGCTTGGGAGAACTCGCTGTCAGCGTATTGCCCTGGGGCCCCAACTGGACCGAAAATGCCGTCACGAAGATTCGCAACACGGGTCTGTCCACCGGTCAATTCCAGGATCGTGGTCGCAAGAGGGCTTCGTGAATCGACGTCGCGTCCGTGGCAATTCGAGCAGATTGCCCTGAAAACCGCTTCTCCCCGGCTTTGCAGGTGAACTTTCAAGCCTTCTTCGACCGGACCGAAACGGCTTTTGCCGTCCTTGGATGGGTCGCGGTCAAAGTACCAGTACTGCCACTTCGCAGGGGAAGCCTTGGACTCGGTACGGAGGGCTCCAAGGGTCGTGAATTGGGCAACGTCGGGGCTGGATTGACAGGCGTTGCTCCAAATTCCAAGTGGAATGGGTTGGGTTGAAAATACCTGTCGTGCCGGGCTGAGGTAGAGTCCCTGGAGCGCGTCGATGACTTTCGTGACTTTGTCCGACACTTTGATTGCCGGATTTCTGTCGACGAGGATTTCTTTCCATGCCGAGCGACGTGGAATCCAGCGGCCTGGAGCTTCAGTGATATCGACCGGCACCCAGTGCGCATGATCGGGAACCACATCGAACAATGTTTTGGCCAGCGGATTGACGCGAGGACCGTTGAGTGTTCCCTTGTCGATGGGGGCGAGCTGGGTCGAAGACTGCGCCACGTCGGGATCCACGATGTCCTGGTCGTCTGGGCAATGTTGATAGGTAAGACTTTGTCGGAACGCTTTGACCCGCTTGTCCGCAGCAGCGACGGCGTGGTCATAACCGTATGACAATCGGTCGCCGGGAGAAACGCCAACGGGGGAGAAGGTGATCCCTTCATAGGGTCGGTCGCCAGGTTTTACTTCGACGTATGGTTGCTCTAATCCGCTCAATCTGGGTGCAATAATTTCGTCGTTGTATTGTGTGGGACGATACCCTTCACTGGTTTTCTCGAATTTTGGAACGCTTGGGATGCTGAGCATCCACTCGCCCATGATTTTTTGCGCGTTGCAGTCAAAGCCCGGCACGTTGCGGGGCATGTGAATGAAGATCGCATTGTCTTCTTCGTAGGTGAAAGGCGTGTAGACGTTACGCCAAATCAGACTGCGCCAGGGTCCCAGGTAGCGGAACACATTCATGCCCGCGCGCGGATCGAATTCTTCGGGAAAGCTGGGGTCGTCGAAGCCGGCAGTGGCGGGATCGAATACGTAGTCGCTGGCTGGAAAGGGAGCCTGGGGAGAGAACTCCTTGACGACTCCGTACGGTTCTCCGAAGCCATCCGACGCTGCGAAATCACCGAAAGCCGGGGTGATGTACGGATGTCGCAACGTTTGCGCAGGTCCCACCTTTGCGCGTGACGAGTACTTCTCAAGCGGAAACTGAAACACGCCTCCGGTGTCGCTCGGGTACATATTGAAACTGGCCAGTATCGGATTCTGAACCGTCGGGAAACCGGTTGGATTGTGGCAAAAGGCGCAGTTGCCTTTCATGTACCCCTGCGCCTTCAACTCGTAGTCGTTGCGCGGCTTTCGCTCGCTCTGTGAATCCTCAAGCTTCGCGCTTCCCGGAGCGATACCCTCCAACACGCCGAGTTTCGTCAGACGCTGCAATTGTTCCAGCTCGTCTTCCGTCGGCGGATCATGGCTGAATTCGCCGCCTTCACCGGCGCTGCGGCGATCAACATCCCAGGGTGTAAAGCCAAGGATAAATGAATGGTTTTGCGAGCCCATGTGGCATTCGACGCAACGTTGCTGGCTCGGAATCCCGTAGTGTCTGATCTTGCCTGAAGCGGGGTCCGCCAGTTCATCATCGGTCATGTACGCGCAGGTCGAGCGATTGATGTCCTTGCTGATGGGATTCTTTTTCGGATCCCGGGCCACGGATTCGTCTGTGATGTAGGGACAGAGGCGATCGGCCCAGGGCTCGAGGCTGCGCTGGGGGTCGGTGACCTTGCGGGCCATCTTCTCTTCCCTGTCCCACGCATAGACGATCATCAAGGATCGCGTTTGATACGAACCGTCCGGCATCTTTTCGTCTGGACGTGATACGATTAGCCGCGTCTCGATCTTTCGGAAGCCGACCTCACCATTTTTGTCGATGACCTTGCGCAGAAAGGTCTTGTAGAAGCGGGTGTTCGCAGGAATATCGAAGTCCTTGATGGACGGGTTGTATCGGATCTTCTTTCCCATCGGGACGCGCACGTAACGCATCTTCGACGCGTTGTCCGAGAAAAGCGTGTAGGTTGGTGCGTAACTGAAAACGCCACGACGTGCCAGCGCCTCGGAGTCGAGGGTAACGAGATCGGTTTCGACCAGGGTGTTCGGAAGATCGTCGAAGCTCTTTGCTTTTGCGAAGACGTTGTCCCGGGTCGCCATTTCATCGGCCACCGTCTTCATTGATGGCGTCGGTAGACAGGTGCCAATGTTGGTCAACGTCGAAGCAAGACGCGACGAAATGTCATACGGATTCTTGGGTAGTTCTGAAATGACTGGTGTTGCGGGCCCGGGATCGCGGTTGGCGACCTCGAACGAATCCGGAAAACCGGCTTCCTCCCAGGCCAGAAGCTTTTCACCAAGCAAACGAATCGGATCATCGGCACGGCGTTTCGAACCGTCGCCACTGCCCGGTGGCATGACCTGAGCTGCGTTCGTTGATTTGATTCGTGTGTTGCTCGAACTGCCAAGATCGGGTCGCAGGTGGAAAGTCGTCTCGGATACCGTGAAACGTTCCGGCGAATGTGCCAGTGGTGCGTCCGTGGCTCCCTGCTTGGTACCGTGACACGACGACTGCCCGCAGCTCGCCTTGAACTCAATGAAAAGGCGAGCACGGGTTACCGTTATTGTGGTTGGTTTCTTGTCGTTGGATCCGGTTTCAATCGTCCCCGAGGTGATGATCGCCTTGCGCGCGGGCAGGTTTTCGCCATCGACGGGAATACAGGCGCTGTTGGTCTGTGGCGACGGATTGTTGCCGTCGGTGTTGACGGGTTTGGTCGACGGCAAATCGTATCCATCGAAGGGTCCAAGCGGCGGCTTTTCAGTACACGCGGCCGCAGACACAATCAACAGCGTTGCGATCGCAAGACGGCTACCGGCGCCCGTTGCCAACGGGGTAACAAGGATCCGTCGCATGTTCAAAAACACTCGGCAGGACAGGCGTTGAAGGCTGAATC
>JAYUPZ010000556.1:0-13258 GCA_043759805.1 Myxococcales bacterium
AAGAGTGGCGAGCCCTGAAACGAACGTGACCCATGGATCCGTGGCGTCTTTTGCCCAATGACGAGCGAATCGGCGAACCAGGAGGAACAGCAGCACCGAAGTGGCCGCGGCAAGAATCAAATTGGCCAGGTGAAACGCCGCTGGATTGAGACCAGCAACCGCATACACCGCTGCCCAGGCCAGCCACGAGAGCGCCTTGTACCGCATCGCCTGGTCCAGATTTGTGAACATCCATGAAAGGCTGGATCGATTCAGAGCCCGAATGTTGGTGTTTTCGACAACATTGATATCGTCGTCCCACATCACAAAGTCCATGCCGACGGCGCGACCGAAACAAAGGCCAATAGCAACAACGATTGCCATTGCCACAAGCCACGGTTTCAGCCAGAGCGTCAAGAGAACGCCCTTCTGTATGTGGGATGATCGCATCGTCAAGTACGCATAGTGGGAAGGCAGCGTTCGGGAGTCAAGCGCCCGGTGCAAAGGTGCCAAGGTTGACGTAGGCGCCATCGTTCATGACGACGAACGGCCGCGAGTCAAAACGAAAATGGCCCCAGCCATCGTGTTCGATTGCTTCAATGCGGCCCATGCCATAACCCATGGGACCCCGGCTGTAGTAGTGGGCGGACAGTCATACGGTGACGCCTTCGGCGCGCCCCGCACCGTGAAACATTCCGGGCCGTAACCGGTCGTCACGTCGGCGTAAAGTTCGCCACCCGAGCGCAAGATGGGACTTGAGTAGTACGCATGACCACCGCGACTGTCCTGGATGTGAAAGTCGACATCGTTCGCATCGGTTTCCCAGCTGAGCACAAAGCGCACCGACCGCGCCTCCTCGACGGTCGCACCCGCGTTTTGCAGGCGAAGTTCGATCAGGGCCTTCTGCGCGGGTGCCACCGCCAGCCAGGCCGCCCCCGTCAGACCCAGATCGTCGCGCAGAATGCGATCCGCACCGGCGAAGCGTCCATCGGGACTTCTCCCAACTGCCACCACGTCCTGATCAGACGGTGCAGGCACGGGAATAAACCGCGGTGCCTCGTGTCCATCCACGCGATAAACCCCGTCCATCATTACCGTGTGAAAGTGAACATTCAGCGCCAGCGCCGACCCGAAACGCTGGATCACCGAAACCCCGCCGGTCTTCAAGTTCCCCCGCACGCCACACTTCCGCGCACGATGCTTGTACCATCGACCTACACATCGAACGAAGATCCGCAGCACAGCACTACACAGCCCCGGTGAGCGCGCCATTCGAAACCGCAATTCATACGGCACCGTCAACACCCACTGCCGTACCTTCACATCCCGAAAGACGTTTTCGACCAAATGCGCTGCCGTCTCCGACATTCGGCGGCCCATGCAACCTGGGCAGAACCCACGTTTCTTGCAACTGAAGGCCACCGGCCGTGTTTCGCGACACGCTCCGCATCGGACGTTCACGAAACCGTGCGCCAGAATTCCGCAGCGCAGATATGCCTCCATCTCCGCGGATACGAAGCCCGGAAGCGCATGGTCTTCAAGCCACAGATCGTTTTGAAACGTTCTCCAGTGCGTGCGAACCAATCGATGCAGTAGCGTTTTCTCCGGCGTCCGTCGAAGGCATGAACCCGCCGTGGCACCCCTGTCGTCGGGTGAACGCGTGGGCAGGTTGCGCGAATTTGCCTCATTAAAGTCGCTTTCGGACCAGACCCGTCGCCGGAGATCGCCACTTTGCCATTTTTCTACTCGTTTCGATTTGCCTATTCTCCACAAGCAGCTAATTTGTCTCTCCCCACGTCGCTTTCGGGACAGAGCCGAAGGCAACCTGGTCAAACTCGAAGAAAAGTACGCAGAAAGTACACAGCATGAACCAACCGATCTCAAACAAGGGTGAAATGACCACCGCGGAAACGCCAGATCGCATCCCAACCGGGGGCGAAATGCTGATCCGCTGCCTCGAGCGCGAGGGTGTCACGCACGTATTCGGTCTTTCGGGTGGAGCGGCGATGCCGATCTTCGACGCGCTTTACGATTCCAAGATCAAACTTATCCTGACGCGTCATGAACAGGGTGCGACCCACATGGCCGACGGCTGGTCGCGGGCCACGGGCGGCGTGGGCGTGGCGCTTGTGACCTCGGGTCCCGGTGCAACCAATACCGTGACGGGCCTTTTGACTGCATTGATGGATTCGGTTCCGATGATCGTGCTCTGCGGTCAAACCATCAGCCCGATGCTCGGCAAGGATGCCTTCCAGGAAGCCGACGTGACCGGCATTACCTACCCGGTCGTCAAGCACAGCTACCTCGTTCGCAATACGAATGACATTCCGCGCGTGATGAAAGAGGCCTTTCACATCGCGACCACAGGTCGTCCCGGTCCAGTGCTCATCGACTTGCCGAAAGACGTGACCTCGGGTCCGTGCACGGCACCGTTTGTGGACGAGATCAACCTGCCGGGATACGAATTGCCTTCGCGGGCAAGCGCAGAAAAATTGAAAGAGGCCGCGGCGATCCTGTCGCGCAGCCGTCGTCCCGTGCTGTACGTGGGACATGGCTCGGTCATCTCCGGCGCGGGAGAAGCGATCATGCGCCTTGCGGAGAAGCTGCGCGCCCCCATCGTCAACACCTTGCTAGGCAAGGGTGCTACCCCTGAAGACGGACCCTTGCACCTTGGCATGTTGGGCATGCACGGCACCGCCTACGCCAACAAGGCCGTCGCGGACTGTGATTGCATCATGGCAATCGGCGCACGCTGGGACGATCGCATCACCGGCAAGCTCTCCGAGTTCTGCATGGGCGCGGCCAAAATTCACATCGACATCGATC
The DNA here is from genome assembly GCA_043759805.1 of Myxococcales bacterium. GTDB lineage: Bacteria > Myxococcota_A > Polyangia > Fen-1088 > Fen-1088 > JAWXBF01. The sequence continues at coordinate 2,806 of JAYUPZ010000556.1, forward strand.
CGGCCGAGTTCAACAAGATCGTGCGGCCTGACGTGTCGCTTTCAGGTGACGCCCGCGCCATCGTGGAAGATCTCATCCCCCTTGTCGAGCCGGCTGAAACCAAGGATTGGCTTGCGCAAATCGCACAGTGGCGCAAACAGTATCCGCTCAAGTATTCGAAGAAGGGTGGACTCAAAGCGCAACACGTTTTGGATCGCCTCGACAAGCTGACCAAGCGCGAAGCCATCATCACGACGGACGTGGGCCAACATCAGATGTGGGCCGCGCAGTTCTGTCTCACCACCAAGAATCGGCACTGGCTGTCCTCAGGTGGCGCAGGCACGATGGGCTTCGGTTTCCCAAGCGCCATGGGTGCGCAATTCGCTTTCCCGGACAAGATGGTGTGGACTGTGGTCGGCGACGGTGGCTTTCAGATGACCCTGTGTGAACTGGCAACGGCCTCGTTGCACAAGCTTCCGGTCAAGATCCTCATCATCAACAACCACTACCTTGGCATGATTCGCCAGTGGCAAGAGTTGTTCTACGACAACCGGCTCTCGGGCGCGGATCTCGATGGCAACCCCGACTTCGTCAAGCTCGGCGCTGCTTACGGCGTCAAGGGCTGGAACATCAAGCGCGCAGCAGACATCGATCGCGTCTTGAAGGCCGCCATCGCGTACAACGATGGTCCCTGCATCGTGAACGCGGAAGTTGTGAAAGAGGACAACGTGTTCCCAATGATTCCGGCCGGCGCTTCACTCAAGGATATGTTGATTGAGCGTCCCAAGCGCAAGCTGGCTAAACCCACTGGCTCGACATAGTTTTTTTCGGAGATTTTTCAATGACCACCAGTGCCTTGGCCCTCAGTCCTTCGACCATCGAATATCCGCTGCACACCATTTCAATTTTGGTGCGCAATCAACCGGGCGTGCTCGTCCGTGTTTGCCTCGTCTTTGCACGCCGCGGTTACAACCTGGAAAGCCTGGTTGTGAGCCCGGGCGTGCAAGACAAGAACTTCTCCCGTATCACGACCACGTGTCGTGGTGAACTTGCAACGCTTGAACAAATCATCAAACAGCTCGCAAAGCTGGTGGATGTTGTTCAGGCAATCGATCACACCGGGCAACAGGTTGTTGAAACCGAAATCGCGCTCATCAAGATCCGTTGCGAAGGCGAACTTCGCGCCGAGGTGTTGCAGATCGTCGAGCACTACAAGGCCAAGGTGGTCGATTACAAGAGCGAGTCCCTTGTGGTGCAAATAGCGGGCGTGACTGCCAAGCTTGATAACTTCGTTGAACTCGTCAAGCCGCTGGGCGTGACCGAGATGGTTCGCTCGGGCAAACTGCTCATCGCCCGCGGTTCAGACGAGACGTAGGCCGCGGCTGCTGCGTTCGCCGCGCTAACGCAGCAGCTCTGCGGGCAACGGCACCATGTAGATCGCGGTTGGCGTCGCAATGGCCACGCGATCACCCGAGGGACTGAGCGCGATGGGTCCCGGGGTATTGGAACGCGCGATGATCATGTGACGCCGATCGGCAGGTCGAATTGCCACAAGCTCGGCCGTGCAAAAACGCCCGTGCAATCCCAGACATTTGCTTGCCCAAACAAAGAATAGGCCTTGAGCCGGGTAGTTTTTGGAAAGCGCTGGCAACAATCGTCCGTCCGTTGCAGTGAGCAGCTGATAGGGCTCTGTGACCGAAGTCAACGGCATCGACCACAAACTCAGATCAACATTCGTCGCGAGTAGTTCGGGAGCGCCGCCGGTTCCATTGAAGAAGCCCAAGATCTTCGCCGTACCCGAAACCCCGGACAAACGTACGGGTAACACCGAAACCGAACCGTCCAGGCTGAGCGTCTTAATGCGGACACCCGTGGGCGAATGGTCTTCGAGCAACAGCACATCCGTGCCCGGTTGCCAGCCCGACACCACGCCATCGGCAGATGGTGATCTTGACGCCTTCGGTTGTGTAGATCGTCGTCGTTTGATTGACGAAGGACGGATTAGCGGCATCCTGGGCATACGTTGTGACCAGAGTAATAAACGAACAGGACGGCACCATCCGAAACGTCGCGCAACCGGGCGTTCAAACGAATTAGCGTATCACGTACTTCGTTTGCACTCGAACCGTTCAAGACGACCACCTGATCGGCAGGGAACCCACCGAGCGTGCGCAGGGTTTGTGCCACTTTTTGCGCGTCATCTTCGGCATATCGCAGAGCCGGGACACTGGCGTCGCCAAAATTTGAGCCGATCACCACCGCATACCTTGATGCGGGTGTTGCCGAGGCCGTTCCAGCCCACGCACTTACCACCACACCCGCAACAAAAACGCAGACCTTCTTAAACGATTTCACGGGGACACCTCTTTCTTGAGCATCAGCTCGTCAAACTCACACTGTTCTTTCCAGGCGGGCAACGTACCTAGCCTCGTGGAGACAACGCCATTGGCTTGAACCACTTGTTCCGCGGCCTTCACGGCATCGCTGACCTCAAACGCGTGACGACAGGCCAGCAGCACCAGGTGCTCGGCACCGACGACATCATCGAGAAGGACGGCGCCTTCAAGCAGCGTTGTCTCCGCGCCCTTGACCGAAACCGCCGTCCCCGCTGCTGGCGCAAAGGCATTCACGGTGCCCTTGCCGTCGATCGAAACGACGGCAACGAAAGCTGTTTGTTGCAACGACACCTCGAACCGAAGACTCTCGCCCGAAAGAACCGTATCACCATTTAGAACCCGTTCCACGCGACCGCCGCTGTTCCGGCGAATGACGTTTAAATGAACGCCGCCACTTTTGAGACGTTCTGTTTGCGAGACGCGTGCCGTGTGCACGGGCTCCGACTTGGGCCACGAGACGAATACGGCGATGCTGGCCGCAGCCAACACGACCATCGGTAGCCACGACGACGAAAGCTTGCGCCTGCGACGCACTGACATATCCGATCCATCGAGCCCGGACAGCAAGCGCGGCAAGATGTCCGCCGGTGCGGGTGCAAGGGCAGCTTCTTTCCGTCCCTGGCATTGCGTACAACCGGCAAGATGGGTTTCGAATGCAGCGATTTCGGCTTGTGGCATGACCGGAGCGAACAACAGTCGATCCAGTTTGTATTCGGATGGACAATTTGACGCGGCATTGCCTGACGCCGTGTTGCCTATGGGCTGCTTATTCATCGGACGCCACCTTCCTCATGGGTGCCTGCCAGGTCGAAGACAGAACTTGCTTGAGTTCAACCAAACGTGCAGAAACGGTTCGTTGCGAAACGCCGAGGATCTCGGCGATCTCTTGCTGGCTCAATTCATCGACGTGATACAAAACGGCCAGCGTCTGCATGTCCTCCGGGATCCCGCGCAATAAGACCGAAAGTGGCAACGAAGTGGATTGGCTGGATACGGGCACCGAAGCGAGAAGACGGCGGTGGCGCTGTTCATTGCGCAGAACATTCAGGCACTGATTTGTGGTCACCCGGTAGAACCATCCGACGATATTCAGTTCGTCGATCGCGGTTTTCATCAAGATCATGAAGACCTCGTGGCAAACGTCGGCTGCCCCGGATTCGTCCCGAAGGAGCATTTGGGCGCGCCGAAAGACCACGTTGCCGTACTGGTTGTACAGGCTGGTCAGACGCTGGGATGGCGACTCAGGTGGCATTGATGGATATAAAACACCCGGCTCACCCAATTTTAGAAGCAACGGGTGAAAATAGTTTCGTTGCGGACTTCTAGCCCGTGATTCTGAGGATCTGCGGCACTCGATATCAGTCGCGCTTGAACACCCGGAACATCCACACGAGCGACGGAACCAGGATGACCGAGCCGAGTGCCATGCCAATCAGGATGACCTTCAATGTGGCGGCTGGAGCCGCCGCTTGGGTCAACGCCAGATCGGGTGCGATGACGAATGGGTACTGGGATATCCCCCACCCGGTCACAACGGCCGCAATTTGTGCCACGGCAAACGCGCGCGCCGCACGGAAATGACCGCGCCACAGTGCACCCAGAGCCGTCATCGCCAACAATGCCACGCTGCCTTGCAGTACCAATGCGGGGAAATGCCATCCAAACAGTCGCTCCGCGAAAACGGTATTGGTTTGCGCTGCAGCAATACGTACCACAATTGACACTATGCCCAGCAGTAGGCCAGACAGGAGCGCGCGCCGACGAAAATCTTCTCGCAATGCGGTGTCGTCTCCGACTTCAACGCACAAATACACCGCTGCCAGGAAAGCAAAAGCCGTGACGACGAACAGGCCGACTGCAATGGGAAAAAGACCGAACCACGCGGCCACCGGGGCAACCACGCGATCGTCCGAGCTCACGCGGATCCGACCACCGGTGACGGCCGCAAGCGCTGTGCCTAGAAAAAAAGGCGTGAGCACACTGGCCCAGCCAAAAACGTGACCCCAGAGGCGATGATCCCGTTGACTGCCATGACCATATTGACGAAATATGAATCCCGAACCCCGTAACACGATACCCAGCAGTACCAGCGACAGAGGTAGATAAAGGGCGATGCCGATGGCAGCAAACGCACGCGGAAACGCCGAGAACAAGACCACCACAACAAAAATAAGCCAGACGTGGTTGGTTTCCCAGATGGGCGCGATGGCAGATTCAATGCGAAGGCGCTGGGCCTGCTTGCGCGGACCTGTGGCCAGTCTGTCCCAAATGCCAGCGCCAAAATCGGCCCCCCCGGTGAGGGCGTAAACCATCAGCGCAACGAGTGCCACGGCCGCTGCGATCTCCGGCAGCTGAAAACTCATGGCACAAGATCCTTCAGCGTTGCATGAAACGTTGCACGGACGTGGCGGCGCAACACCGCAAACACGGTGACGGCCAAAACAACGTAGATGGTTGAAAATATCGCCAACCGGATGCCGAGGCCGACCGCCGGCGTGACGGCACTGGCTGTTCGTATCACACCGTATACAACCCAAGGTTGTCTACCCACCTCCGTAACAATCCAGCCGGCCTCAAGCGCAACAAAGCCAAGTGGGGCCATCACCAGGATTGCCCACAGCACGCGTCGATTTTGCCAGGGGCGTTTGCCGCGCAGGGATTGCCAGGCGATCAATCCTGCAAAACCAGCCAAAAGAGTCCCGATGGAAACCATCAGCAAAAATGCAGGCCGAACCAGCGCAGGCGGGCGATCAGCCGCAGCGAAGTCCTGCAGGCCAATAACCCGGGCATCCACATCGTTAAACGCCATGAAGGACAACGCACCAGGGATCTCGAAAGGCCCTACCGTCAGGGGCGCGCGCGTCTGAGTGTGTTGCAGTTGTTCCAGCGCTGCGAGTTTTGCCGGTTGGTGTTCCGCAATTCGCTGGCCCGCCAGATGGCCAATGACCGGTTGCAGAAGGCACGCAGGCAGTGCGACCCACAGCGCTATCGACAGAGCCCGCCGGTGAAATTCCGGGGCGCGGCCGAGCAGCAACGCACGGGCATGGATACCTGCAACCGCCAGCCCGGTGGCCGCGTACGCTGCCAAACTGCCGTGCACAATTTCGTGGAACGCAAAGGGAGATTGAAATGCACCGAGCGGATCGATGTTGTTCAACACCCCAAGCTTGACAGTGAACCCGCGCGGCGCATTCATCCACGCGTTGACGAAGGTGACAAACACCGCTGATGCCAACCCACTGAGCGCCACCACCACACCACTAAACACGTGCAAGCGCGGCGTGATGCGCTTCCATCCATAAAGATAGATGCCAAGAAAAATGGCCTCGATAAAAAATGCAAAGCCTTCGAGAGAAAATGGCAAACCGATCAGCGGCCCCGCCAGGCGCATGAATCCGGGAAACAGCAACCCCAACTCGAATGACAGTACGGTTCCCGACACCGCGCCGATGGCGAACATCACCGCAGTACCTTTGGCCCAGCGGTGGGCGAGATCCAGGGACACCCGATCCCCGGTTCGCAACCAGCGCAGCTCGGCCAAAACCATCATCACGGGCATGGCAATGCCCACCGAGGCAAACACGATGTGAAACGCCAGCGACAGGGCCATCTGGCTGCGCGCGATGAGAGCGGGATCCATCGCCAACCGTTATGGCCTGATGCCCCGGTCAAATCAACTGCGCTTGAATCGAAGCGAGTTACAAGCCGAAGGACCGCTTCGCCTTGATGGTTACCGTCGCGGCGACAGCACCACCTCGGCCCACAACACCGCTAGATCGAACTCAATGGCGTCGAAGGGTGGGACGCCCGGGCGTTCGTCGCGGTGGACCCCTCTGAGAACGTAGGCCCCATCGTCCGACAACCGGAAAAACCTCGAGCGTGCGTTGCAACGGTTCGACCAGTCACACCCACGGCACGCGCTCCCTTGCATAAACGGGTAGCTTATCCGTCCTGTCGAACTTGGCCTTCCCGGGACTCATCACCTCGGCCACCCAATCCGATGCAAGGGTAAAAAACGGCTCGCCATCCGTCAATGATGCCAACCGTTACGGACGCCAACCTCCCATCCGGAACCAGAATACCGTCCTGCAGGTGAAGCTCGAGCCAGAATAAAGAATCCCCCCCGGCCCACCACGACCCACTCTTGAATGGAGGACCAAGTTCTTCCCTCAACGAAGTCGCAGCAGCGGCGTGGGGCTTTGCCGGTCAAGGTTGCATCGGAAATTCACCGCAACAATTTCGGCAACCTTCCCTGCGGGCGCACCCAGAATATCTTTGTAGGTTGCAGCGCGATGGGGCGGCACAGCCATGTGCCAACGATCGCACGGTCACGCGAGAAGAATGACCGAGAAGTGCGCATGACCGTTCCGATCAAAATGGGTTTTCCACCGGGTCGGCATGGTACGTTCGATAGCGATCATGGACAAACCGGAACCCACTCTTCTACGCGCGCCGATCGTCGAAGCAGTGCTGGATATCGACTGCGACTTGCCTCCGACTCAGGATCTCGCCGCCCTTGAGCCGCAAGCTGTATCTCGCCTCAAAGACACGTATCCCACCCATGATCGGCTGTGGCTGCAAGAGCATCGAATTGAAACGAAGCCGGAGGAGTCATCGACATCCTTCAGCAGCCGGCCAGCTGTGCAGGCTATCCGCTTTCACCAAAACGGAGGAAAACAAATCGTACAGATTCGATCACAAGGGTATTCGTTCAATCGACTTGCCCCGTACACCGCCCTGGATGCCTATCTGAAGGAAATCGAGAGAACTTGGCGAATTTATGTCGGCCTCGCTGAGCCGGCCCGGGTGAAGCAGATCCGACTGCGATACATCAACAGGATTCTGCTACCGATGCGGGATCAGCGGGTTGATTTGGATCAATACCTCCAACTCGGCCCGCGCGTGGCTGATGAGAACAACCTGGACATTGTAAGCTTTTTCAATCAGTACACAGCCGTCGAGCCCGTCACACGTTTTCAGGTGGAGGTAACCTTGACGCTTCAAGGCGAAGTGGAAGGAAAACTTCCCGTTATTTTCGACAATTGCGCCCTCTCGCTCGATTCGTTTGCCCCCGAAGATTGGAAGAAGCTCAGCGAGCGGATTGCGGAACTCAGGAACTTGAAAAACCGTGTCTTTAAACGCACACTGACGGAACGATGTATGGATTTGTTTCGGACCGCCTCGTGAGTTCGCGAGGTTATGAGGCGCTTGGGCGCTACGCACAACGCAGCAGTGCCAGTTCAACAGAAGCACAAGTAGCCAGGGATATTGGTTCAGACCTTGTGAGCAAGGCTGAAGATTCTGTAGCACTTTTTGGCGACCAGAAAGTTGCGCGGTCAGCTCTACACGCAGTCGTCAACGAATGCTCCGAAGACGACTGGGACGCGTCGGGAGCACGGGCAGTTGTTCCCGCTGCAGCACAGACCGCGCTACGCTTGATACAGGCACTACCCAGCGGGGTTCCGATGCCCGAATGCTCGGCTGAACCCGATGGTTCGATCTCTTTGGACTGGTCTGAGTCTAGATATCGCGTATTTTCTATCAGCGTCAGCAGCAGCGATCGCCTGGCATTTGCCTGGCTCGATGGCAGTGACAAGGGACATGGCGTCGCCCGATTCGACGGCCGTGTCGTGCCTGATCGGGTACTGCTCCTGATTCGAGATACCTTTGGCCAACCACATGCTTCCCTCCGGGCTTCCTGAAACGATAAAAGACGACGAGGATCTGGCCAGGTTTCTCGTTCAGAGCAACCAGTACACCGCCACCTCCGTGAAGCCATCGGTGTTTCTTCCAAACCCCGCGGATCGAGAAACCTCGGTTTCCAGGCATGGGAGGGAACCCGTGGAGCGCTTGCGAAAGCTGGGCCTTGTGGCCACCGAGGGTCGAAAACTTATCGGCGCGGCCGTACTGAATGCGGCCAGCGTTCGTGCGGCTGATCTAGAACTGTCGTCGGACGAGCCGCCTGAACGACACGCGGTCATACGAAATTGGCCGTGGGACGAGTCGGACCCGATACTGCAAAAAGCGAAACAGAAAGAAATAGCGCTGACTCTGGCGAGCGCATCTGGCCGCCCCGTAATCTTTTAACGCCCGAGTCATGCGCCACATCGTCGTCAAAGGAGCCCGTACGCACAACCTGCGCAACGTGGACGTCCAGATCCCCCGGGATCAATACGTTGTCATCACGGGGTTATCGGGCTCTGGAAAATCGTCGCTCGCTTTCGACACGATTTTTGCCGAAGGACAGCGCCGCTATGTCGAGTCCCTTTCGGCGTACGCGCGACAATTCCTCGATCAGATGGACAAGCCCGATGTCGATCTCATTGACGGATTGCAACCCGCCATCGCGATTGAACAGCGTTCCGCCTCACGCAATCCGCGATCGAGCGTCGGAACGGTCACCGAGATCTACGATTACCTCCGGCTTTTGTGGGCCCGCATCGGCGTGCCGCATTGTTGGACCTGCGGAAAACCCATCGCTGCTCACACGATTGACCAGATGATCGATCGGGTTTTGAAGCTACCCGAAGGCACCAAATTCTCGGTACTCGCACCGGTTGTTCGTGGCGAAAAGGGCGACTTCAAGGAATTGTTTGCACGCCTCATGAAAGACGGCTACGTCCGCGCGCAGATCGACGGCGAGTTGATGGAACTCGACGACGCAAAGAGCCTCGACGCGCGGAAGAAACACCAGATCGACGTGTACATCGATCGGCTGGTACAAAAGGACGGCATCCAGCAGCGCCTTGCCGATTCGATTGAGATAGCGCTGCGGCTTTCCGATGGCCTCGTACGCGTGACGCCCCTTGAAGGGGACGATCTCTTCTTCTCGGAACGCGCGACCTGTTCCGATTGCGGAACGCGCTATCCGGAGATCACGCCGCGTATGTTCTCGTGGAACAGCCCGCTTGGCGCCTGCCCCACCTGTGACGGCATGGGCGTTCACCGTCGCTTCGATCCCGAACTCATCGTCCAGGATCCAGAGCTTTCCTTGCGAGAAGGGGCGATCGAGCCCTGGGAGCGACGAAACGCAGCACATCATCAGCAGTTGCTCGAAACCCTCGCAGCGCATTTCGACTTTGACCTCAACCTGCCCTGGAAATCGCTTGCACCGAAGATCAAGACCCTGCTGTTGCACGGTTCGGGCACGAAGGTGGTGGAATTCAAGGTCGAACGCAACGGGCGCAAACACGCGTTCAAGCAACCTTTCGAGGGGGTGTTGCACAACCTGGAACAGCGCTTCGCCGAATACGGCAAGGGCGAACGAGGCTCGGGCGACGGCGGCGAAGATTTGCAGACCGCGCTTGAGGAAATGCAACAGTACATGTCCCAGACGCCCTGTGCCAACTGCGAAGGCACCCGATTGAGAACCGAGTCCCGGCACATTCGAATTGGTGGCCAGGACATCCCTTCCGTAACACGGATGACCACACGCGAGGCGCTGCTTTTTTTCAAGACCGTGGACTTGCCCCGGCGCGACCGACTGATAGCGGACCGAATCCTTCGCGAGGTGACGCAAAGGCTTGGCTTTCTGGTCGAGGTTGGCGTTGACTACCTGTCGCTCGATCGAAGTGCCGCAACGCTTTCCGGTGGAGAGGCACAGCGGATTCGCCTTGCGACACAGATTGGATCGGGCCTATCCGGCGTGTTGTACGTCCTTGATGAACCCTCGATTGGCCTGCATCCGCGCGACAACGAGCGTCTGTTGCAAACCTTGCTGCGGCTGCGCGATCTTGGCAACACGGTGCTGGTCGTTGAACACGACGAGGCGCTCATCCGGGCGGCAGATTACGTCATCGACATGGGGCCGCAGGCGGGTGAGCTTGGCGGCAAGGTGGTCGCAGCCGGCACGCCCACCGAGATCATTGAGAACCCCAATTCATTGACCGGCGCCTATCTATCGGGCGAAAAGCGCATTACGCCCGGCAAACGTCGCACGCCCGGCATGCGCAAGCTCTTCTTGCGGGGAGCAAGCGCGAACAACCTCAAGGACGTGACCCTTGCGATTCCGCTTGGCACCTTGACCTGCATCTCAGGGGTTTCGGGTTCGGGCAAATCAAGCCTGGTGGTTGACACGC
>JAYUPZ010000557.1:0-2930 GCA_043759805.1 Myxococcales bacterium
GAAGCCTCTATCATCAAGGTCTTTGGATCTGAAATGCTGCACTTCTGTGCGGATGAGACGCTGCAAATTTTTGGCGGCGCGGGTTACATCACCGACTACCCAATCGAGCGCATCAGCCGGGATGCGCGCATCAACCGCATTTTCGAAGGCACCAACGAGATCAACCGTCTGCTCGTGCCCGGGACGCTGTTAAAGCGCACGATGCAGGGCAAGCTGGGATTGATGGGCCTCATCGGAAAAATCCAGAAAGAACTGGCCGATCCCACTAAGATTGATCGAACCGCTCCCACTGGACCCCTGGGTCGAGAACGACAGAAGTGTGATTTCGCCAAACGGGCCGTGGCTTATGGGGCCTCGCTCGGTGTGCAGAAGTACATGCAGAAGATTTCCGACAAGCAGGAATTGCTAGGCGTGCTTGCGGATTGCCTCATCGACCTCTATGCGATGGATTCAACCATCACCCGTACCCTCCAACTCATCGCCACACAGGGTGAAGATAAGTCCGCGATCCCGATCGCCATCACCCAACTATACGTATCACACACCCACGAGGTCGTGTTCGACCGCCTGCGCGAGATGTTGATGTGGATGTCCGAAGACGCGGCATTCGACAAGGGTATTGCCGATATCAACCATTACTATTCGCTCGATCGCGTGAACACCTTCTCGCTGCGTCGGCGAATTGCGAAACACATGCTGGAAAACGGTGGCTACGCGCTATAGCGGACACCGCTAACCGCGAGCGAGGAAAGCCTGCAGGTTCTCTTGCGCTGTCCGGATCGCATGCGCAACGGCCTCATGCACCATCTGAGTCCGAAGGCCTCCCTGCCCGTGAAACTTGGGTCGTTGCACCAGGGCCTCGCCGGAAGCGACCATCAAGATGCCGCGCGGGGGCTTGCTGAGCAGCAAATCGACGGCGCAATCGGCCTCGATCTCGCCGCTTCGGGGCAAAACGCTCAGGCGCCTGATCGTGCCATCCACGATGTACGCAAATTCACCGCCCGCGGACATGTCAGCCACCTCGACGGCGACTTTCGTAACACGAACCCCACGCAGGCTCTGTAAAAGTTCCTTGCGCATGTAGTCTCGAACCGGATCCGGGACGTGACCGCCCATGCGGCCCACTGCAATTCGAATACGTGTTGCGGAATGACTGTTGGACGAACGGGTGCTCGTCTGTGCCACAGCAGCCAGGTGAGCCTTCAATTCGCGAAGCGCTTCGGCGGCTGACTGCCGAACCCGAGCCGAATCATCCGCAAGGCGATTCGAGATCGCAATCCTCGCAATTTCCGCTTTCGGATCACCTCCGGGGTTCCGGGCGAGCAACTGCACCGCCAGTATGCGAACGGACTCCTCGGCATCGTGCGAGGCCGCAAATGCAAGCGCTGGAATTGCGCGTGGATCGTTCTGGGCTGTGGCTGTCTTGGCCAACAACACTGCTGCGTGGATCCGAAGCTTGTAGCTCCCGCCGTACTTGATGGCGGTGATGAGCTCGATGACCCCATCTCCGGCGACAGCGGGGCACATCCATCCAAGGGGTGCCGCACCGGCAACCAGCGCCAACACCTTGCGCCGATCGATGATCATGTAACGAACATAGCGCGATCTCATCCCGTTAAGAAAGAAGCAAACTGTGGCAAATCGTCGCTGCGCAAAACCTGCACGGGGGGAACCGACGCACCTGTGTTCGTCGCGCGGTACATGTGGGTGCCGCGCAGCGGCGGGTCGCAGGCGATTGCGCGCCTAATATTGGTAACGCAAACCAATGCGCGCGGCAAACGGCGGCAAGCGAGAGATCGGATATTCAAAAAACGGACCGTCCGATTGTATGACGGCAGTGGTGGTGCGCAGCGCCAAAACATTGAGGATGTCCGCCGAGATCTGAACACGGTGTCCAATCAAGGGCTTGAGATCAAACATCGCCTGTAGATTGAACAGTGTGATGTCGGGCATGCGCAACGGCCTATCGTCGTCGGGATTCACCGTACCATTCCAATCTTGACCACGGCGCGCGCGAAAGTTTGAGAAGTTTTGATACTCGCTGTTGAAGAAGTAGTGATTGTACGGACCACCGGTGACAAACTCGTAAATGGTTCCCGCCGAAAACCACGATGTAATTTGATAGCTGCCCTGCATCTTCAAATCGTGGCGCATGTCTTCCAGCAGGGGTCCGTAGAAATACGCTTCCTGTCCTGGGGTATCAAGGTAGCTGGATTGAAATGAGTTGTTGCTGGTTCCCTCGAATCGCCGCCAGGTATACGACCCGTTGAGTTTCAAACGGCCCTCACGCTTGCGAAGGATTGTACTCATGCTCAACAATCGACGGCGCGATGAGTCCGGCGTTCCAAGATCGTAGATAAACTGACTGCGTCCGTTTCGCCAACCACCGTCGGTGCGTATGGCGGTACCGCCCTGATTCCAGATGGCATTCGTTTCACGATCGTCCCACTGATGATCCATGCGGCGGTAAATGCCAGTCAGACCGAGCACCCATCCTGTCGCAACCTCGCGCTCGCCGTTCAAAACAAACTCGTGCGTCCGGGGTGGATTGAGTTTTGTCTCACACGACGTTCCGTCGGCTCGGATACCCGTGGGGCCACAGGGCAATCCGATGGTCGTGGCGTCATCACCGCCTGCCACACGGCAGTTGCCCACGTAGCCCTGGACGCTCTCGTCCCAGAAACAGGTCTGATTAAACATGCGGCGTCCGGAAAAGCGAGCCAGGGCCAAAAATCCCGTGTCCACAAGCTGTCCGTAGGCGGCCGACACCTTCGTTCGTCCATCGTGCGTTGCATCCCACGAAACCTGAACTTGCGGCGTCAGGGCCACGAAATCAGTAACCGAGCGGCCCTGATTGTCGTTGCTGATGCCGCGGTGCAAACCAATTTGGGGCGATATCGTCACGTACCGCGTCGGTCGCCACTGATCGA
>JAYUPZ010000558.1:0-2928 GCA_043759805.1 Myxococcales bacterium
CCGCCTGCGAAAAGCAATTTGCCCGTCGAAATCCCAGCGGTGGCCATTGAAGACGGGCCGCGATTCGCCTGGCGCGGCATGCACCTGGATGTTTCGCGCCATTTCTTTCCGGTATCGTTCATCAAGCGCTATCTCGATCTATTGGCGATGCATAAAATGAACCGATTTCACTGGCATCTCGCCGACGACCACGGTTGGCGCATCGAAATCAAAAAATACCCACGTTTGACCTCCGTTGGGGCCTGGCGCGAGGACCATCGAGACGAGGAATGGGGTCGCCAGGCGTCATTTCGCAAGAAAGTTTCCGCAGGTAGCAAACCCTACGGCGGATTCTATTCGCAGGACGAAATCCGAGACATCGTTGCCTACGCATCCGCCCGGCAAATCACGATCATTCCCGAGATCGACATGCCCGGTCACTCGCAAGCAGTTCTCGCCGGGTATCCCGAGCTTTCCTGCGTCAACAATAAAAAATACAGCGTCCCGTATGGTTCCGTTTATCCCTTCTCGGATCCTTTGTGTCCTTGCGAGGAAGGGACCTACGTTTTTATAAAGGATGTCCTGGCCGAGTTGTTGACGTTGTTTCCATCACCGATGATTCACATTGGTGCCGACGAGGTGAACCGGTCGTCGTGGGAATCGAGTCCGGTGTGTCAGGCCTTGATGAAAAAAGAAGGAATGCACGCCTCAGAAGAGTTGCAATCGTATTTCGTCAAGCGGGTCGCTGCCTTTCTAACAGAAAAGGGACGCCGTACGGTTGGTTGGCAGGAAATGACCGAGGGAGGCGCGCCGCCCGGTTCGATCATCATGCCCTGGAAAGGGGGCGACGGTTTGATGCCCGCTATCAAGGCTGGCCACGAAACGGTCGTCGCGAATTCGGATGTGTATTACTTCACGCCCGTTCGTTCTGGATTGCACAAGGACTGGCTGGATCTCCGCAAAACCTATGAATACGATCCCGTACCTGCCGGACTGAACGCCGCGGAAGAGGCCCTCGTGCAAGGCGCGCAGGGGCACTTGTGGAGTGAGGAAAGCCAGGTTCCGGCAGATGTCGAATATGCCGTGGCGACCGCCATGGCCGCCGTTGCAGAGTCGTTGTGGGTAGCGGCCGCGGCACGCGACTGGGATGATTTTTTTCGACGAGCGCCCGCACATTTCAAACGTTTCGATGCCATGGCGGTCAACTATTTCGTCCCACGGCCGACCATCACCGCCAATCCGTTCTTTTCCGACTCGACCGAAATTACCGTTGCTTTACCTCCTCTGGCCGAGGCCATTCGTTACACACTGGACGGTTCCGATCCGGGTGCGCAATCCGAGCAATACGTGGGCCCTCTGAAAGTCAAGCAGGGGGGCACAGTGAAGGCGACAGCGTATTACCCAGGCGGACACGCGAGCCGTGCATCAACGATGACGCTGAAGGCCTTACAAGTTCACAAAGGTTCTGCCGAGACTGGCGCGCCTGGTATTGCGTACGAGTATCTCGAAGGTGCCGTCGAGTCTGCGCGCGACGTTGCAGGGTCGAAGGTGTTGCGGCGCAAGGGGAAGGGCGTATTGTCCACGATTGTGCTGCCGAAGGAACATCGCGAAATCGAGTTTGCCGTTCGCTACACGGGGAAAGTATTCGCCGAAGAAGAAGGGGTTTACGTATTGTGCAGTGAATCCAATGATGGTTCGTTGATCGAGATCGAAAACGATCTGGTGGTGGACAACGATGGTGTCCACGGAGTACAAGACGTTTGCGGTGAGGTGGCGTTGAAGAAGGGGCACCATCCGATTCGTGTGACATACTTCCAGCTTGGGGGCGGAACGGCCTTGCGAGTGGACTTCCACTTCAAGGGCCATCCCCGTGTTGCGCTTGAACAAAGACTGCTCAGTCACTGACGGTGGTGGAGACCGTGCCGGGGCGGTTTGCCAAAAAAAATGGCAACGCCTCGGCCATCAAATCGAGGGTTGGATCGAGGCGCTTGCCAACACCTTCGGTCATCGCAACTGCGATGAGCACGGTCGTGAATTCGGACGGCACCCGGATTCGGTGGCGGCGAAGGAGTGCAAGCAAATCAAAAAGAACACTTGCCAGCTGAACGTCACCGAGGCGGCGGCCCCAGTATCGACCAACAAAGGCGATCGTGTCGGCGCGAAAGTGCTCGAAGGAATCCTGGCCGGGTGAACTGCCAGTAGAAATTTCAATCATCAACCGTGCCATCGTATCACCGTCGCGCTGGGCCCACGCGGCAAAGTAGCGTGCGAAAAGCTGGCGTTGCGTGAGACTGAGCTCTCCCACGAGTCCCAAATCAAAGATGGCCAGATTTCCGTCCGGGGTGACGCGGAGGTTTCCCGGATGCATGTCTGCGTGAACGAAGCCATCGATGAAGATCATCTTCATCAAGGCTCGAAGTCCTATCCTGGCGATCCGTCCGGGATCTGCGTGAAGATCACCGATGTCAAAAACTTTCGTGCCTTCGATGTAGGACATCGTCAACACGCGTTCGCTGCAATGCGAATCAACGAGCTCAGGAAACAATGTGTCGGATTGTCCGAAAAAATTTGCACGAAAGCGGCGATTGTTGGCAGCTTCTACCCGAAGATCGAGTTGCGCACGCACGGCATTGGCGAACTGGTCCACGGTGCCAACGGGATCAAGTCTCTTCATGCCGGGGAGCCAACCGACAATCCGTGCGCCCAACCGCAATACCGAAAGGTCAAAATTACAAAGCCTCACCACGCCCGGTCGACGAACCTTGATGGCGACCACCCGGCCGCCTGGCAATCGCGCTCGATGCACCTGTGCAATCGAAGCCGAGGCGACGGGATACGGCGCGATCTCGATGAACAGTTCATGGAGAGGCGTACCCAGGTCTTCTTCAATCGTGGCACACGCTTCCGGGAAAGGGAACGGTCCGACGTTGTCCTGCAAGCCCTCAAGAG
>JAYUPZ010000559.1:0-2927 GCA_043759805.1 Myxococcales bacterium
AACGGTCAGCTCAGCCCCATCCAATTCGAGCATTCCAATCGGCGCGCACTTGCGGCATAATATCTAAACTCGCTGTCTGGTGAACGGGGGGAACTTCAGTGGCCCCATTCGTGGTGTCAGTCTTTGTCAACAACTCGCCGTTGCGATCGTATTCGTATTGCCATTGCCCGTACGTGACCAGGCGGTCTTGCAAATCGTAAGTTCCAGACTCCCCTCCCCCAGGTCTCCAGACTGAAAGGCGATTTCCGTTTGAGTCGTACGAATAGGTGGCAGTAACAACAGAATCCGTCTTGACCTCGCGCAGACGTCCATCAAGGTCGTATTCGTACTCCAGTACGCGCGGAACGCCTGCGGAAAGTTCCGACTTGCGGATAATTCGTCCAAGGGCATCTCGCTCGTAGGTATTTGCGAGCAGGATCGCGTAGCCACCTGCGTATGACACATGTTGATCTTCGGAGCGTTCTCCGAATTCATTGAAGATTCGATCCTCCACAACCATTCCGCTCGTCACCGTCCGGTAGGCTTGGCCGTTCTGATCAAGGTAAAAGGAGTGTTCGCCCGCGTCCGTTAGCAGTCCATCTTGATCGTAGGAAAAGGTAACACCGTGGGCGCCGTTCACTGTCTCATTTGTCACGCGGAAGTTTGCGTCGAATTGCCGTTGTACAGTGCCAGAGATGGGCCCGCTCCAGGTCGTGGACAGAGGCAGCATTCCGTCGTGCATATAGGTGGTTGTAACGCCATCTTCGCTGCCTGACCGGAGCAAAACGCGTCGAGTCCCATTGTATTCAAAAGTCCGAACGCCGTTTGGGTGGGCGATCTGGGTGATACGACCCGCTAGGTCGTAGCTGTTCGACAGCGTGATGCCATTTGGCCGAGTCGTCGAAACAACTTGCTTGTCGAGATTGTAACCCCAAGTTGTGTTCCATGCACCCGGCCCGGCAGCCGGGGGCGAGTATGCGGTTTGCAGATTAATCGGTGAGTACGTCGTCAGGTGTGCTGGACGCCCCGGTGGCGATATCGAAAGAACGTTGCCGGTCGGATCGTAACCGAACGAAACCGTGTTCAAGGCGGGAGAGGTCCC
The DNA here is from genome assembly GCA_043759805.1 of Myxococcales bacterium. Classification (GTDB taxonomy): domain Bacteria; phylum Myxococcota_A; class Polyangia; order Fen-1088; family Fen-1088; genus JAWXBF01. Next base: position 1,082 of record JAYUPZ010000559.1, read on the forward strand.
GACCGACGGGCGGTCTGCCTCATCGTGGGTGATCGCGTGAATTCGACCCAACGGGTCAGTGAGCGATATCAACCGATCCTTGGCGTCGTATTCAAATGAAACGTTACGAGCTGCCGGCGCGGTGCCCATCGCAACCGAAGCGATTCGACCGCGCGAATCATACAGGTACTCCGTTTCCGCAAGAGTCCCCACCTGACGAAAGACAGGTCGTCCAGCAACATCAACAACGTTGGTTGTTGTTCGACCCCCGGGACTTTCGGTGGTTGTCGTCCGGGTTGTGGCATTAAAAACTGTCCGAAATGTGCGACCGTTTACCGTCGAATTCGTCGTTTGCGTGACGAGCGCACCAGTCGTCGCGTTGGTCGTTACTGCCTTGGTCCGGGTAACAGTGTTTTGCAAACCGCTCGGCAGCAACACCGTTTTCAACTTCGCCAACGGAACCTGGAACCCGAACCGTGGGTCCGGACCCATTTCGACCGTTTGCGTGATGCCATCTCGGGTTGTGATGCTTCGTCCGTTGGGATCATGTGCGCTTGTTGCCACCGACCCGGTTGGACCAGTTATTGTCTGTTGAAAATTGCCGTAAGCAGTGGGCACAGATACATCGTAGGTGGTGGTTCGGCCTTCAGCTGTTTCTTGGGTGACGACGAAATTGCGCCCGTTGCCTACCCTAGAGAACGCCGAGAAACCTCCAACCGCATCGGTGTCTCTTTGCAGGCGGCCAGCGGCGTCATACGTCATCACGGATGTGTTGCCATTTGGATCCTGCATCGACGTGAGAAGACCGTCACTCCTGAACGTGAAACGGTTAACATTTCCACCGGGATCTGAAATCGAGTTGATGTAACCATTGGAGTCCGTCGTCAAGGTCGTGCGCTGACCGCCAGGTGCTACGATAGCCGACGGGAAACTGAAGGAATCCCGCTCAATCGTTGTCGTGAGCCCGTTTCTATCGGTAATCGACTCGATGCGACCATTGGCGGTGTACGTGAATGTGCTGACGATAGTTTGCGTGAGGCGATCCTGCGTCCGCACGTGTCGCCCATTGGCATCAAACACGTGTAGATTCGGCGAACCGGCGTCTGCAACAACCGTCTGCCCCCCAGTGAATCCGGGTAGCGGACTTGTGATCTTGTACAATCGGCCACCACCCGGGGTATGCCACGGACCGTTTACCATCACGATTGAGTTGTCTGGCAGGAACTCGAAATCTGCAATCTCGGGAATTGACCCCCCCGCGGGAAGTCCGCGGCGCAATGAAACGAAGTCGATGTTGGCGGTACCATTTCCGGCCACAGTCTGAACGGTGCCATCCTCTTCAAGCTTGCGAATGCGCCGGTTCGTTGAATCAACAAAGAAGAGTTGACCTTGTGGTGAAAATTTGAATCGATTGATCCCAGGCGCCAAAAGTACCGTCGAAAAAACACCTTCGGGGCCGATTCGTCGAATCCCCGTCGAATCGAAAAAATAGAAACTCCCATCAGGTCCAGATCGCAATCCGGAAAGTGTTCCGATTGTCGCCAGTTCAATTTTTGTATCGTCGGGACTTGTCGGACCGACAACGCCGGTGCCAATCGCACGAACACCGCCACATGGGGTCATTTTCTCCAAATAATTGCCGCCACTCAAGCTGCGCCTCGCGATAACGTACAAGCTATCATCAGCGGTCGCCATCACGCCCCCTAGGCCTAGTATTCCGGATGGGAATCGGCGAACGGTATTGGAGATGGAAGACAATGTTCGCGGGTCGTGGACGATGCTATTTCAATGATTCAGCGGTCTTGGCGCCCGGCGAGATTGCTCGAAATGGTACGAAATCGCTCGAAACGGCGTGAGAAATTCCCTC
>JAYUPZ010000560.1:0-2924 GCA_043759805.1 Myxococcales bacterium
CACTGAGCGCACGCAACTCGGCAATTGGGGTTCGCAACTCGTGCGCGACATCGGCCGTGAAGCGGCGTTCCCGTGCGAAACTTGCCGCAATGCGCGCCAAGAGTTCATCGAGTCGTCTCGCAATGGGAACCAATTCGTGCGGCAGATTTGGGTTACTCAGTTTCAACGAAAGGTTGTGCGCATCAAGCGTGGCAAGGGTGCCCGCAAGTGTGTCTAGCGGTCGCAATCCCCGGGGAACCACCTTCATGGTGATGACCGGCAACGCAACACTCAGAAGGATCGACACGAACAAAAGTGCCCAGAAACACGCCCGAAGATCTGCATCGAGACGCGAGCGATCGCGCGCAAGAACCAATGTCAACGCGGGAATTTTCGTGGACGTATCACCCGGTTCAGGACGTGGGAACACTTTTGTCGACACGCCCCGCACCGGCTTCCCAGCCACCAACCCATCAAAGAACTGACTGTCACGCGGGAGGTGTTGCTCTCCGAGTGTCTTCGTCCGCGCCACAACGTCTTCGTTCAGCCAAACCTCGAACCACTCATCGTGGAATATACCCAACGAGTCTGGATCCGCTTCGATTGCGACGGCGCCATGTTCCCATTCCATCAGGGTGGATACAAGGTGAGCCCGTTCGGTCAAGGTATCGTCGAACTGGGTCGTCAGACGCATCCTCATGAAGATGTAGAGACCGCTTGCGACGATAAAGAGTGCCGCCACCAGGAGGACGGAAAGCCGAACAATAAGCGCCGTACGAATCGATTTCACGAAGTCTCCGCGCGAAGGACGTATCCCAATCCGCGCCGCGTTTCAATCGACGAAACAGCCCCCGCCTCGGCGAGCCTGCGGCGCAAGGCATAGACGGCAGCTTCAACGGCATTGCTGAGGGGCTCTTCGCCCGTCGTAAAGGTGGGCTTCCAATTCTGTTCGAGAAACCACCCTGCCCGCCCGTTGCGCCAAAAACTCAATGACAGCGAATTCCCGCGCAGGAAGGTTCAACTCGACCGTGTCGCGCCAAACCTGCCTGGCGGCGGTATCCACAACGAGATCCCCCACCTTGATTCGAGGATTCCGTGCCCCCCGTTGTCGTCGGCCGAGCGCATGGATGCGCGCCACGAGCTCGTCAAAAGCAAATGGTTTGATGAGATAGTCATCCGCGCCCAGGCCGAAACTTTCGAGTTTGTCGGAAATTGTATCACGTGCCGTCAGAACAAGAACAGCGGTCTCGCTCCCGGACTCACGCAGCGTTCGCAACAGCGTGAGTCCGTCCAGACTTGGCAGCATCAGATCGAGGATGATAACGGCATATTCATTCTCCTTTGCCATCTGCAAACCAACGGCGCCATCGACCGCGGAATCCACGACATGGCCCGCCTGTTGTAGCCCAACAACAAGCGCGCGCTGGAGACGACGGGAATCCTCGATCAGCAACAACCGCATCACAAACTCATTTCAGAATCTCACCGTTCGCTCTCACCTTGACTTCACGAACCTTACCAGCATTGGCGAGGTCGACCTCGTAAAAGGAAAGGGCTCGGGTTCGACATGAAGGTACCCTGCACGACCGAGATGACGCCAAAATGACGGAACCCGAAATAGATTCAATCCTCCAATTCGCGAAGGGTGCCCGAGAATACCGGCCTCGTGAATTTCTCCCCGGAGAAGGCCGTCCGATCGGCAAATGCGTATCTTTCCCCGCCACATGATCGGCACCCTCTTCCTTTGCGCTGGCCTCGGCGCATGCTCCCACACGTTGCACGAGGCCTCATCCGGTCCGACGGGCTGCACCCCAAATGAGATCGATATCATCAATGAATCATCGGGCTTGCTAACCCGTACCTGGATAGCGGTGTGTCGAAGCAAGGCTTATCAGTGCTCGGCAGCGACTCGTCAGGCGGACTTTCCTTTGCTCTGGGACGTACAAGGTGCTGCTTGCTCGCGCCGACCCGAAGACGATCCGGGTTTCATTCCGGAGCGACCCGAGTTTGCGGCAATGCGCGCTGAGACAGCACCGGTTGTGGTGGGAAAAGATGCACAGGGGCGTAAGACGTTCAAAAGCAAACTACGAACGGGATCGTTTTACCTCGTCTTCTATGCGGTTCCTTCTGCGAACGCCGACCACTTTGCTTTCTACGTTGACGTACCGGATCCCTATGCGAACAAGACCTGTGATCTGGGATTTCTCACGGATGGTGAACTTGTTCCGTCTTCCAGTTTCAACGTCAAGACTCCCACTGGAAAACGAATCAAGGTCGTGTTTCAAAGCGAAGTCCTGGATTCGTTTACACAATCCCGATTTGTAAGCGGACGCGTCTGCGACCTTGAATGGCGTTTGCAGCCCGCGCAACTCAAGATCCTCGCCGAGTTCTCCGCGCGTTACAAGGAAGAGGTCGCGTGGCTGGCAAAAAACGAAGCCAAAAACAACGTGTCGACCCAGTAGTTTGTTGATCGACGCTCGGCAACACTCGAACTTCTTGCTGCTGCCACACGAACACGCATCGTTGGGACCAACTTTTGGCCCCGCCCTTCGACAGGCGTTTACTCATGTTCGTCTTCGCCGCCCCCCCAAGCCGCTTCACCACAGGTGACGCGATCAACGAGCGCATCTGTCGTCCTTCGCGAAGATTCCAAATGGCCCCCGTAGCCGCGACCCATTTGGTAGGGAGACAGCGGAAGTGGTTTAAACCAGCGTGAGACCTAAACCTCTCGAATTCGGGGTTTGAAATCAGGGTTGTGGATGTGCTCCCAAATGCCCAGAAATTCCACGGTATTGCGATTTGAGCCAGCATACAAAACCGCCTCATCGCCCAAAACGCCTCACCTCCGGAACCGTATCACCAACGCTGCCCGCAAAGAGCCAATAGCTTGCCCGCCACCGAAGCAACCGCTGCTGCTCCACCAAGACCAACTCGACGCTCTGCGT
>JAYUPZ010000561.1:0-2922 GCA_043759805.1 Myxococcales bacterium
TTTTATTCAGGAGGTACGTCCGATGCGTTTGAATCGTTTGTCGTTGATCGTGTTTGGTTTTGGTCTTTTGGCCTGTGGAAAAGGTGGCAATGGTGACAACACCGGCGGTTCCGGTGCCGGTGGCGAGGCGGGCAGTACGGGTGAAGAAGGCGGTACCGGCGGGGGAGGGGAATCGACCGGCGGAAAGGGCGGCGGCAAGTCCGGCGGAAGCGGGGGGTCGGGCAAGACGACGGGAACGGGTGGTACGATTGTGACCGGCGGCACCGGCGGCGATGTGAGCAACGGCGGCACCGCCGGTACAACGCCAGTCGGAGGTACCGGTGGCACCTCGGTTGAGGCCTGTGCGATGCCCGACTTTACGGGAATCGTGCGCGACTTCACCGACAAGCACCCGGACTTTGAGCCTATCGGCGGCCCCGATGGCTCCGAGATGATAGGCGCGGTCAAACCGGATCTTGACGGCGACGGTAAGCCCGTCTGGGCCTTGCCCGGTGGCTATGTCGAGCCGATTTCAAAAGTGACACTTGTGCAGGGCAAAGATTCGTTTGCGCAATGGTACCGCAACACGGCTGAGTTCAACATGTCGACCGAATACAAGCTTGCGGTGGTCACCCAGCAAAACGGTTCGCTCTTGATCGGGACGCAGGACTTTCATCCGATTGACGGGAAGCTGCTCGGGAACAAGGACGCAACCAAGCAAACCATTGAGGGCGACGAGGGCCGAAATCAGCTCTTTACTTACGAGCTGATCGTGGAGTTCGAGTACCAGGCAAGTGGCAAGGAATTGTTGATCGTCGCAAGCGATGACGATTCGTGGGTCTTCGTCAACAACAAGCTCGCCATCGACAATGGCGGCTTGCACGGCGTTACGGTAGGCAACGTGTCGTTCATGACCCGCGCCGCCGACTTCGGTCTGGAAAAGGGCAAACGCTACAAGATTCACTTTTTCATGGCGGATCGAAACCTGACGGGCGCTGCGTTCTCGATGACTGCCGTCGGAATGAAGTTCACCAGTTGCAAGCCGATCATGCCGGTCAAGTAGTCCGGCACGATCGGAACCGATCGGCTGATCTCAGGGCTTGGGACAGCCGATCGGGGCGTCGCTCCAGGCGATGTCGTCGAAGTAGACCGCCATCGGTTTTTCCTGGACGAAGACATTGCGGAAGCCGAACCGGGTTGATGTGATCTCCGGAATGTACCAATTGCCGTTGGTCGGGTTCTGTCCGGGTACGCAGTTTGCGCCGGCGAAGTTGTACGGGAAGGAAAAGTTTTGCAGCTCCTTGCCATCGATTGACGTGCCGTAGTTCAAAACCTCGTCTTCGTCTATCTTCATCTCCACGCACTGCCACTTTTTCTCACCGAGCGCGAGGGGGGCATCCTTCGCGCAGTCGGCGGTTTTTCCGGTGGTGGTGTTGCCATAGATTTGTACTTTTTGAGAGCCACCGTTGTTGTTGAAGCCTCCGAACCCATAGAAACCGTTCAGCGTAATGCCATCCCCTTTTTGGGGGCCATTGAACGCGACGAGGTCGTAGTGGCTGAAGTTGGAGGTTAACGGCGAGGTCTCGAAGTAGACCATGAAGCGGACGTAGTACTTTTTCTTCGTGCCTGGCAAGACGCTGCGGGTGGCGAAATTGATACCCGCGTCGGTAAAGCTGCCGGTTGGTACAAAGACACGCAGCGACTTTTTGCCACTGAACGCTCGGGTCTCGTCGATCTTGACGTCACCTTTTGCGCCGCTGAACGGGGCGCCGGGTGCCTGGCCGCTCGGCAAGCTGTCGAAGTTCTGCGTGTATTTGGGCGCCTTCGGTAGGGGCGGGGTCAAAACAGTACCGCCTGCGCCTCCGGTGGCCACAACCGTACCACCGGATCCGCCGGTGGCGCTTCCGCCACCCGTGGCCTTCCCGCCGCCCGTTGCGTTGACGCCTCCGGTGCCTTCTCCTATCCCACTCGATTCGCCACCGCTGCCGCCCTGTTTGGCGCCACCGCCGTTACCTCCGGCTTCTGCGATCGCACCCGCGTTTCCACCTTGACCGGTATTGCCCGACATTCCGGATTCGCCGCCCGCTCCGCCGCCATTCGAGCCCGTTCCGCTCGAGCATCCCGCAAGCAAGAGGCCCGACAACAACAAACATGACCCGCTCAATCGATGTGTTCGCATGTGGGTCATCGTAAGAATGTCTGCCTCGATAGACCCGTCCCCATTTCGATAGACACGTGCACCGTGAAGCACTTCCCTGAACCACGGCCGTGCACGGTATTCGCAATCTTTCCGCCTTTTTGCGTACACTGGAATCGGCGGGACCACCTGCCGATGAGAACAGGTCCGGACATGAAGCAACACCTTCGCCACCAGATCGCGATGCTTGCGCTCCTGGCCGTGGCGTGGGCCGGCGCTGCGGTTGCCGGTCAACCCCTCGATCTGCCATCCCATTATGACGAACGCACGTTCACAGTGCGCGACGGCTTGCCGCAGGCGACGGTCGGGGCCATCACCCAATCCCGCGATGGCTATCTGTGGCTCGGTACCGATGGGGGCCTGGCGCGCTTCGACGGCCATCGCTTCAAGGTCTGGACATCCCGTGATACGGATGCGCTGCGCCTTCCGATGGTTCGCAGCTTGAACCTCGACAAGAAGGGCGATCTCTGGATCACCACGCACGGAGGTGCAGGTGTGATTCGCTATTCGGCTGGAAAATTCGAGGACTTCGAGGCGGAGATGGGTTTAAAGGGCAACGGCTTTTCGGCCCAGTTACAAGCAAAGAACGGGACCTACTGGTTTTCAACCTGGTGGGGCGTGCTGGAATACAACAACGGGCGATTCGCAAGACACCAGCAGCACGACGGGTTGAACATCGGTTCGGTGCAGGCCCTCGCGGAGGACAGCGATGGCAGCATTTGGTTCGGCAGCTTGTCGGGGCTACT
>JAYUPZ010000562.1:0-6154 GCA_043759805.1 Myxococcales bacterium
ATTCCCCAGAGCCCACGGGCGTAAAGCAAGGTGTCGAAACTTTGCGTCCGACCATCGAAAACCGTTCGCCAAAGCAGCGCAGCACAGGCAATCATCACGATCGAAGCCCCGAGCAACGCGGGGCTTCGCTTCTCGGTCGAAAGCAGCTCTCTCTTCTTTACCACCGGTCGTCTATCGTAACATTGTCGACGGTAGAGCCATCTTTTTGCGACTAGATAGCCCGCGGGTAGGGAAAATCTTCGGTCGGTCGCGTCGGTTCCGTATCGTGAAACTTGCTGATATCGAGCAAGATATTGCCATCGGATGTATCGGACAGAATATCGCTGTGGCGCCTCCCAAACAGGATCTCGCGATCGAAATAACGATGACTCGCATGGACGATTTGCACCGTGGTGTCATCAAGACCGACCACCATCAGGGACAACTCGATCTCCTGCTCCTTGATGGACTCGGGAGATTGGCCATGGAGGGGGCTCTTGCTGTCGATGGGATGAAACAAGGTCCAAGAACGCGATAGCGACAACAATCGATCGCGCACGATCGCGAGATCATAATTTCGGAAAAACGTCTGGCCCTCTGAAGTCGTTTCCGTCCTCGACATCGCAATGCGAACCTGCACATCCACGATCTGGTTGCCGCGTTCGTTACCGAGGCGAATCATCAAGGTGGGAACGCCATTGACCGTTGAAATCACGGCCTCACGCGAAAACACCATGCGAGAAGTTGAACGGGAGAATTTTGCAAACACGAGCCCCGTCGCAAGTGCCGTCAACATCAGTCCCGCGATCGATTCCACAACGACGAGCGCGTGTGCGGCATTCGATTCGGGGTACATGGCGCCGTATCCGATGGTACCCATCGTCTGTACGCTGAAGAAAAACGCCTCCCAAAACGAACCCGGTGTTGCGCCTTTGATGCCACCGCAAAACAGGTACCCCGTGGCGAACACCGCGTTGAGGACCAGGAACGTCCCACTGATAACTCCGAAGGTCACCGGCCACGAGCGCCGCAAAAGCGCGTGATAAAAGTCACGCAACCACGCAACCCGATCCCCCACCACGTGGAATTCGTAGTCGGCACCCTTCGGTCGATACTTTCGAATGCGACGTCGCGCCACGGCGCCATTCTGGCGTAACGCACCCGCTGCGCAAGTCTTGCACTTCAGATGGTCTCGCTGGCTACCGATGCTTTCCCTGTGAAACGGGTACTGCTCGCCGCGACCCTTGCGACGAACCGCGCTGACGGCCTTTGGTTGCGTCGACCTCGACCTCCCGCGAGAAAGTACACGAGACGACGGCAGCATTGATCCAGGATCCGCGGTGGACGCACGACGAACGAGCAGCGACGCGGGCCGTGCGCCACTGGTTTTCGATTTTGAGTTCAACGAACCACAGGGCTGGCGGTTCGTGCCCGACAGCCGGGACGTTGGTCATCCCAAACCGGAATGGTCCAATTTTCGGACTTTTTCCGGAAGCGGTGCCTTGAAAGTACCTGTGCCACGGATGGAAAAGGACGCCAAACTCTTCGTCGGTATCGAAGGCAATACCGAGGAGATTGGGCTCCGTGAAACCGTTTCGAGGATTACATTCCACCTCTGGCTTCCGTCAGACCACACGGTGACATTTGTCCAGGCATTCATGTTCGGCTTCGATGCGCCCTTGAAATGGCAAGGCATCAACCATTTTCAGGCGGGCGGTTTGCGGGCCGGCGAATGGACGACTTTGAAACTTACGTTTCCCAATGGTTACGAGGTCGTCCCCGGATGGACGGCACTCGGGATCGAGATCCAGGCGAGTGCGACCTCTGATTGGGTCGCCTTCATCGACGATGTCGTCGTCGAATTCGTCGCACGTTGAGCCAACACCCGAACCACTGTGACGGTTGCGCGTATGCCGCTAGTTGATCCGTCGCAAGGTCAACAGCACACGCAAAGTCAGCCACAGTGCAGCCAGCTTTTCTCGCTCCGCTACAGCACCCTTGGCGCCTTTGTCAGGTATGCCGGGGTACCAAAATCCGTCTTCAGCCTGACGGCCGCGCACGTACGCCTCGGCGGTACGCACGCCCGAATTTTCTTTGCCGAGACCAATCGCCGTCACGGAATCAAGGGCGCCCAACACATCCACCCAGAAACGCGGCTCCGCGATGTCTTCCCAGTGAGAGGCAGCCTTGCGGTCATCGTAGCGATCAGGCTGCAAGAAGCGTGTTGCGATTAACTCGGCGGCGCGACGCGGCTCGCGCGAGATGCGACGAATTTTCGACGAGGCAAAGGCTCGCAACACCATTCCCGTGATGAGATGGCTCGACGGACGGGCTGCGGATTCAGTGCGAACGCCACGCCACGCCCATCCACCGTCGTGTTGCCGGTGTGTCAGCAAGAAGTCGAAACCCTTTTGCACGCGAGCATCGTCGTCATATCCAGCGCGACAAAGCGCCGACAGGGCCCACCCCTGAAAATGCAAAGCCACCGTTTTTCCGCGCACCGCCGGCGTCTCGCCAAGAATGAGATCGGCAATGCCGCCATCTTCGGTCGCACTCTTCAGTACGAACTCACAGGCCTTGTGCAATACAGTTGGTTTTTCCTCGAGGGAAATCGAAAGGCCAATGTCGCAAAGGCGGTCGATGAACCGCACGGTGGCCAATACCGCCGCAAACTTTGCATTGCCAAGTTCCTTGTCGAGAGCGTCTGGCACCATCGCACCCGTCTTGCCGAGTTGCTTGGTCATCAGAAGAACTTCAGGATCATTCCACAGATCCCCGATGGCCGGAGCCTCGCTGTCGTCGATCAAATCTCGACGCACCCGGGCCACAATGGCCGGCGTCCCTTCACGCAGCAGATTGGGAATCGGGTCACGGGCCAGGCGCGCGCGCCAGCCCGACATGGCTCGAGGAGCAGGCGTTGGCGCCGCTGCCGGAGGGGTTGAGGAAAAGCGGGCCCGGTTCATTTGGAACCTGGAAGGTTATCCGATCCTGAGAACAAATGTGAGGGACCTTCCAAAAAATGCGCCATGAATAGGAAGGAAAGCACTTACGGACGTTCGCTGAAATGCTGACATCGCACCACAACAGGGGTATGAAGGGGGTCGAATGGGTCAGCTCGACAAGCGAGAGACCTTCCTCAACCTGCTTGGGGAAGGCTGGGTTTCCATCTGTTTGGATGCCCGATCGAGCGGGGTCGAACTGCCAGAACACCTGCGCGTCGAACCACGTTTGATTCTGCAATACGGACTTAACATGCCCGTTCCGATCGCGGATCTTGAGATCACGGGCGAGGGCATACGCGCCACGCTTTCCTTCAACCGCTCGCCCCACAACACCTTTGTGCCGTGGCCTGCGGTCTACGTCATCATGCCCACGGACTCCGGTAAGCCCGGGATATTGTTTGCAGAAGACGTCCCCCCCGAGATGCGCGCCGCACTGACGGCCGAAGCTGCGGAAGATAAGCTCCTTCAAAAAACGCCTTCACGCCGGCGAAAGGGTGGCAGTGCTGCCAAGGCAACCGAGGCCGCGCCTGCATCGAATACGACGCCGACCCTACCGGAGCGTAAACGTCACCTCAGCCTCGTTCCTGAGAGCCCCGCCGCAACGCTGGTTACGCAAGTTGCTCCCGAGCCGCAAGAGCCTACACCCCCGCCCCGGCGCCACACCAAGCCGCGTCTCACGGTCGTCAAGTAAGCCTAGTCTCTGTCGACGCAGTCCGTTAGAAACCGACAGAGTTCATCGTGACGCCGCCGGGTGTCTTCGTATCCGATTTGCGCGAGCTCGGAGGCGAAATTGCCGTCGAACATGATGTACGACAGCAAATCGGCCTCACCACCCGCGTCGGTTGCGAGCCGACGCAAGAGGCGGATTCCGGCACCACCACCCGAACCCTTGAACCGACCGGCGCGTGCGAATTCGCCAGCCAGTTTGCCCAGATCAACAGAAGGCGCGAGCACCTTCTCTTCGACAATTTTGTACGGAGATCCGCGACCGCCCGTCGTGAGTTCCCGAACCCGTTGCTTGAGTTTTTCATCGCCAAGCTCCTCGATGGCGCGCATTAAATCGTTGAGGCGCCGCAGCCGATGCAAATCGTAGTCGAGATGATCAAGCAAGAAGGCGTTCAGAATCTTGCCCGCGAGAAAGGCCGCGCCGGGCGAAGCAGTCGGGCCCACGATATCAATCGGAACCGAGCGCTCTTTCTCGTTCATGAGCGCTATCACCAGCACCTTGTCGGCACCAAGGCGGAGCGCAGGCGAAAGGGGCGTGTTCTGACGTAGACCTCCGTCGCAATAGAAACGCTCGTTCACCTCGACAGCGGGGAACAACAACGGAATTGCCGCAGAGGCAAGACACTGCCGCGGGCCGATGCGAACCGGCAACGCACGAACGTGGGGGTCCGCGCTCCATGGCGGCACAGGTTTTTCGCTATCGATAAACACAACCGTTTTACCCGAAGCAATGTCGGTCGCCGATACGGCCAACGACTCAAGATAACCGGCCTCAAGGTTGCGACGAATGCCGGTCCAGGGCATCATTCGTCGCACAAGCTTTTCGAGATTGCGCGTCTGTATGATCCCGGGGAGTCGTCGCTCGCCCTCTTCCATCTCCTGGACCTGAGCCCTTCCCAGCAACAAACGCGGCAGGCGCAAAAAATCTTTAAGTCCAAAAGAAACGATTTCTTCAAGGACCAGCTCTTCCCAGCGCTGTACTGCAAGCTTGCCTTGTTGTCCTGGGTTGTCAGCCATGGAGGCGAGGAAGCAGGCATGTAGAGCCCCGACGGAGGTTCCACAGATGATGTCGATGCCGATGTGCCCGCCGAGATCGCCCGCGAGATCTTCGCGCAGGTATTTGATAACGCCTGCCTCGTAGGCACCACGGGCGCCACCGCCAGAAAACACGATCGCGAGCTTGGGCCGGTCGGAACGACGTTTGGGTTGGGTAGGACGACTCATGACGCCCTTCTCAAGATTGCATCCAAGCGTGGGACGACACGAAGCATGAAAAACCAGTGGGTAATGAAGCGATGATTCTTTGTATCAGATCTTCGTCAGCAGCATCCAATTCCTGTAGAATTGAATCATGGCCGGACCGAGTGAACTCTTGTCGTCCTTGACGTTGTCCCCGGGTGGGGGATTCTTGCTGGAGGCCACGGGGTCGGCGAGAATTTTGACCCCCGAGCTCTTGACCGAAGAGCAAATCATGATGCGAACCACGGCGGAGGATTTTGTCCGCCGCGAGGTCGAGTCGCGCATCCCCGAGATCGAGGAAAAAAAGCCCGGCGTCATGCGCGGTATCCTCGAAAAGGCAGCCGAGGTTGGCTTGCTTGGACATGATGTTCCCGAAGCCTACGGTGGCCTCGGTGGTGACAAGACCAGCAGCAGCCTCATCTTCGAGGCTGCCAGTCGACAGGGTTCGTTTGCGGTTAGTTTCGGTGCGCACATTGGAATCGGCAGCATGCCCATTGTCCTTTTCGGCAATGACGAACAACGCCAAAAGTACCTTCCGGTGCTGGCGTCGGGCAAAAAAATGGCGGCCTATGCGCTGACCGAACCAGGCTCGGGATCGGATGCGCTCGCGGCCGCAACAAAGGCTGTCTTGTCCGCCGACGGCAAACACTATGTCTTGAATGGAACCAAGCAATACATCACGAACGCTGGGTTTGCAGACGTCTTCACGGTCTTCGCTCAGGTGGTGGGAAGCGATGGCAAGAACCCGCAATTCACAGGATTCATCGTTGAACGCAATACGGCGGGTCTCGGCGTTGGACCGGAAGAACACAAGCTGGGCATCCGCGGCAGCTCGACCTGTCCCTTGATTCTCGAAGACTGCAAGGTTCCGGTCGAAAATGTGCTCGGCGAAGTGGGACGCGGTCACAAGATCGCGTTTAACATCCTGAACCTCGGACGATTCAAACTGGGCGTCGGTTCACTCGGTGGTGCGAAATATTGTCTCGAGCTAGGCGTCAAATACGCCAACGAGCGCAAACAATTTGGCAAACCCATCGCCGAATTCGATCTCATTCGCAAGAAAATCGGCAGCATGGCCGAGCTGACCTACGTGACCGAGTCGATTGCCTTCCGGACCGCGGGATTGCTTGATGCCCGATGCGCCACGATCGATCCGACTGCGGCGGACGCGCAATCGAGGGAACTCGAAGCCATCGAGGAACACTCGA
>JAYUPZ010000563.1:0-13187 GCA_043759805.1 Myxococcales bacterium
GTCCCGTAACAAAAGGTAGGAATCGCGCCACCTTCGGAAACAGCGCTTTCTGGTAAGGTGTCCGTTCGCGAGTTTTTCCCATGCTCCTGGCAGTCGACATCGGCAATACCCACACAGTACTCGGCCTTTTTGAGGGCGGTGTTTGGCTGCACCATTTTCGCATCGAGACGCGCGTTGGTCGAACGTCCGACGAATTGAAAGTCTTGCTGGTGGGGCTCCTTGGGCACGAAAGCCTCAGCATGGGAAGAATCACGGGCGGCATTATATCGTCGGTTGTGCCGCCGGCCACCGGTGCGGTGCAACGCTTGCTGGAATCCGTGGTTCCCGGCCCAACGCTGGTGGTGGGTCCCGGAATCAAGACGGGAATGCCGGTGCTCTACGACAATCCGAAGGAGGTCGGAGCCGATCGCATTGTGAACTCGGTGGCGGCATACGATCGTTTTCCCGGTGGATCGGTCGTGGTGGATTTTGGTACCGCCACCACGTTTGACGTTGTGACCCCGAAGGGAGAATACATGGGTGGCATCATCGCACCGGGCCTTGCGCTGTCGGCCGAGGCGCTCTATCGCGCCACGGCGAAGTTACCGCGCGTCGAGATCGTTCGGCCCGCGCGTGTCATCGGAAAGAATACGGTGGCCAGCATTCAATCCGGCCTTGTTTTCGGTTATGCCGGAATGGTCGATTCGCTCATTGCGCAAATCCGAGGCGAGATTGATTTTGAACCCCACGTTATCGCGACCGGCGGTTTGGGCGCCCTGGTAGCGCGCGAGTCAAAAACGATCCAAGATCACGATGAGATGCTCACCTTGAACGGCTTGCGAATTATCCATGACCGAAATCAGTGAGCCCGGTGGACAAGAGGGCGCAGCCGAGGCGGAAAGCGCGGTCGATCCGAAACTTGTGTCGCTGTCGCTGCCGCTGCCGGCCTCCGAGTTGAGTCCCGGTGTCGCACAGCTTGTGAGCGGCCCGATTCCGATGAAAATGATGGCCGCGCGCGGGATTTCCCCACTGCGGCCCCCCGATCTCGCGGTGGCTCTTTTCCAGCTCACCTTCGATGCCGAGGAAGGCATCCAAAACGCTGCACGAGGCGCTCCGGTTTCGTTGCCGGACGCCCTGTTGCTGCCGATGTTGAAGGAGCCGCTTCCGCCGGCTGTGCTACATTTCCTTGGAACGCGCCTCGCGGAGCATCGAGGTTCCGCCATCGAAGCGTTGTTGTACAACCCGCGCACTCCCGATCAAACGTTCGTGGTTCTCGCGCAAAAATTGTGGGGGGAACTGCTCGAAATTGTTTGCCAGAACGAGCTTCGTCTTTTGCGTTGTCCTGCGATCGTGAAATCGTTATTTGGCAACCCTGCGGCGCGGATGTCGTCGGTCAACCGCGCCATCGAATTGTGCGCGCGTAACAACGTTGAGGTCGATATCCCGGCTTATCGCGAGATCGCAAAATCTATTCTCGACGATCCCGAGTCCACCTCCACAGCCGACGACGAAGCGTTTGGCAACGTGGCGAAGCTTGCCGCAGCGGATACCCTGCCGCCCGAGGTAGAGGCTGAGCTACTGGAAGAAATCGCGAAAGAGGTCGGGGCCGAGGTGCCGGTCAAGCCCGTCGAGGAGAAGAAGAAGAAAAGCGCGATCATCGATTTTACACGCCTCAAACTGTCACAGAAGATACGGTTGGCGACCTTTGGAAACGAATACTGCCGGTTCAATTTGATTCGCGATGGGAATCGCCTGGTTGCCATGGCGGCGGCCCGATCGCCCAAGATTGGCGACAAAGAAATCGTCGCGGCGGCTGCCAGCAAGGCCGTGCACGGAGACGTGGTACGGTACATCTCCGGCCGCCGTGAATTCCTCAGGATCTACGCGGTTCGGATAGGCCTCGTCACCAATCCGAAGTGTCCCCCGCAAGAGTCTATGCGGCTTGTCAGCACGCTGATGATCAACGACATCAAGCGCCTTGCAAAATCCCGTAACATTCCCAATGCGATCCAAATCGCAGCCAAGCGCATCATCGAAAAACGGGGACAGAGTTAGTTGAGCAATTCCCGGGTCGATGTGGGGCCGTTTCCCGTAAGAGTTGGTTTGCTGTTGGCCCGCCCTCGAACGGCGCTTTCCATCATCGAGAAACAGGGCGGTGGGTTGAGTGACGCCGTGGTGCTCGCCGTTCTCGGCGTCGTCTGTTTTCGCAGCGAGGAGCTTGTACGCCCTCTATTCTCGCTTGGCACGGTGTCGGTACTGGATGCTGTGTTGCGAATGCTCGGCATTATTGCGAGTGAAATGCGCTCGGGCGCGTTTGTGGTGTTGCCCGCCGCGGTCTTGCTGACCGTCATGGCCGGGCGGGGACGTCGGGATCCTTCCTCGGATTTGGAGCTTGCCTCGGGCTGTTTTGCCCCTTATTTTGCGGTGTTTTCCACCGTTCGCATGCTCGAGCTCGATGCTTTTTTCGGGCCGTTGCCGATACGACTTCGGCAGGTGGCGCTTGTCGTTGCGGTATTGTGGGCCGGATTCGTATTTCTTCTTGGTCTCGGCATTGCCCGTGCCCGCCCGGATCCCGCCACAAAAACGATCCCACCAACGATCCCACCAACGATCCCACCAACCATCCCACCAACCATCCCACCTTCGGGGCTGCAGGGTCGGATTCCACGGGTTGCCGTCATGGCACTTTCACTCGTTCTCGGCACCGGATTGGGTCTGAACGTCGTGTGGATGACGCGCCATCCGAGCGGCCTGCTGGGACTTGGTCGAGGCAACGCTGCGCCAGACTTCGAGTTGCCCCGGGTCGATGGCCAGCCGGGCACCCTTGCACTTTCGAGCTTGCGCGGAAAAGTCGTCTTGCTCGACTTTTGGGCGACCTGGTGCCCGCCGTGTTTGCAGATGTTGCCGGTGCTCCACGATCTTCACGCCGAATGGAAGGACAGGGGCGTTGTTTTCGTTGGCATCCATGCCGGCGACACACCACCCGAAGAAATCGCCTCATTTTTGCGGGAAAAACCCGCGTCGTACCCGATCGTGCGGGATGACGATGCGGGCTCGGTATCGGGCCGCTTCAAGGTCATGGCCTTGCCACAGTTCGTATTGCTCGGCCGCGATGGCGGCGTTCTGCGACAATTCTGGGGATACACGACGGCAGGAACGCTGAAAGAGGCATTGCAACAAGCGGTCGAGAACTAGGGCGCCCCCCGCAGACCCGACACGCGTCACCGACCCGCGTCACCGACCCGTTTGCAGACCCGCGTTGCGCGTAAATTTTGGCTTTTCGCTTCGGCTGGTATGCTTTCCGTAATGCGTTTTGGGCGGTACATCGCCATCGAGATTCTCGTTGTGCTGGCGGTCTTCGGACTTGGCGGCGTTGGGATCGTGCGCGGTGGATCGGCGGCCATTGAACATTTTTGGGCGTTGCAACGGGGCGTTGTCGGCCAAAGTGCTCCGGCGCGTTTCGTCCTGTCCGAGGTTCCGGTGGCTTTCGTTCGCACCGAACCGTCAGGGATGTTCCTTGGCATGTCTGACGATCTGCTCCTCGCGCGGGTCGCCGATCAACCGGTTGTTGCGACCAAGTTAAACCGCGGCGGATCTTCGATATCCTTCCGACTCGAGTTTGCCGATGGCTCACGCGCGGCCTTCAAGCCCGCGCAAACCAATTTGCAATCCATACCCCGCAAAGAAGTGGCAGCGTACCGAATCAATCGGCTACTTGGACTGAATGCTGTTCCACCGGCGATCCCACGCAGTCTGAGCCGCGACGAACTACTGGCAAATCTGCATCCGGAAAGCCGGGCGATGGTGCCCCGCATCCTCGCTGAAACCATTTTTGACAGAGCCGGTCGTACGGTTGGCATGGCGCAATACTGGATCCCCAAAATTATCGAGTCCGGCCTCGATTCGCAGGAGGGGATAACGCGAAGCTTTGGATGGCTGACAATTGGAAACGACATTCGTCACACGGATCGATCCATGGCGGCCCAGGTCTCGAACCTGGTGGTATTCGACTTCATCACGGACAATCCCGATCGCTATTCGGGTGGCAACATGAAGATGTCTCCGGATGGCGACAAACTTTATTTCATGGACAACACCATGGCGTTCTATTTAAGGCCTGATGGTTCCGAGGCCACGCGCAAAAGCCTGCTTCGCTCGCAGCGTTTCTCGCGCAGCCTCTACGAAAAGCTTGATCGGTTGACGCCGACCGCCATTCGCTCGTCGATATCAGAGTCCGGGATCGATCCTGAAATGGTCCTCACCGCCGCCGAAACGCGGGCGGTTGTTTCTCGCCAGCAATTCGTCAAACGCCACATCGACGACTTGATCGCGCATCACGGCGAACCCTTGGTGTTGCTCTTCCCTTAAGGATCTTTGAAGTTAAATTTGCATGATATAAGTGTCGACTCGTGACGGCTCCATTGACACCTTTAGCCGGACGCAACCGGGGACATTCGGTGTTGTTCGCGGCCTTGTTCATGGTTGGCTTCGGTTGCCGGTCGCCATTGGTTTCTCGCCCAGCAGTCGTCGATATCGTCATCTTCGATCAACTGGTGAATCGCGAAGTCGTTTTCGAGAGTCGACGGGAAGCGGCCCGATACGGAGAGACGGCGATGGACCGAACTTCGCGCAAACGATCGTATTTGTTCTCTTTGCGAGGGAACGAGAATTTGGTGGAGAACCGACACTTCTCGCTCGTCTCGATAGACGTGTCGGTCGTTGACGGCGATGAAGAGGCTCGTACGAGCCGTCTCCGCGAAAGCGCAACCGCCGGACCCAATGGCGCATTTTCCGAGGCCGAGGTACTGACACCCGATCGGCGATTCGCCATACGCGTTGTCCACGGTGTCCTGCTCCCGGAATCTGTCATGATAGACGCACTAGACCCAGTCTCTATTGCGGAGCGAATCGCGCGAAAGTACATGGAAACGAAGGAGACTCGGTCAGGGGGGTCAGGATCTCGATCACGGCCGATCTGAAAATCGACCTTGGCAGAAAACTCTGATTCGCCGCGACAGGTCGAATCAACCCGTCGCGGAAAAAGCAGCGGATTGACGTTGCTACGGGGGGCTGTGTCAGCGCAGTAGGTTCCCTGGCGTTTTCCGGGTGCAAAGCCCCGGTTGTGCGGCTAACGTTGCCGACCGTGTCCACTCGCGTCCATTTTGTATCGCTCGGCTGTCCCAAAAACCGGGTCGATACCGAGGTCATGCTGGGCATGGTTGGGCAGGCTGGAATGCAGATTGTGGCCGAACCCGGTGATGCCGAGGTTATCGTCGTCAACACCTGTGGCTTCATTGGTGAAGCCAAGCAGGAATCCATCGACGCCATCCTGGACATGGGCAAGTGGAAGGAGGCTGGCAGTTGCAAGCGCCTGGTCGTCGCTGGCTGTTTGTCCCAGCGTTATCCCAAGCAGCTTTCCGACGAAATGCCCGAGGTCGACGCCTTCATCGGCACCGACGAGGTTGGCCGAATCGTTGAGACGATTGGTGGGACCGGCTCCGAAGAGCGCGTGCATGTCGCCGAAACCCCACGCTATTTGTATGACGATCACACGCCGCGCACGCCCTCCATGGCGACGCATACGGCCTACCTCAAAGTCGCCGAAGGTTGTGATCGACCCTGTGCATTCTGCATCATTCCCAAGCTGCGCGGTCCCCAGCGCAGCCGTGATCCCGATTCTGTGGTACGTGAGGCCGAGGCGATGGCCGCCCGGGGCACGACAGAGATCTGTCTTGTCGCGCAAGATCTCACCACCTACGGTCGCGATCTGCCCGACGGCAAATCCGAGACGGGTCCGAACCTCGCGCGTTTGCTCGAACGCCTCGCCCGCGTCGAGGGATTGCGTTGGATCCGATTGCACTACGCCTATCCCACGGCTGTCACCGACGAGTTGTTGCACGTGATGGCCCGGGAGCCACGCATCGCGAAGTACCTGGACGTGCCCGTGCAACACATCGACGACGACGTCTTGAAAAAGATGCGCCGAGGCTACACAGGCAATACGGTCCGAGACATGGTCGAACGCGCCCGCCGTATCGTTCCCAACCTCACCTTGCGTACCACGTTTATTGTCGGGCATCCCGGCGAGGACGAGGCCGCCTTTGACCGGCTTTGTGACTTTGTTCGCGAGGCCAAGATCGATCGCGTGGGTGTCTTCAACTACTCGCGCGAAGAAGGCACCACGGCGGCGTTGCTGCCTCACCGCGTGCTGAAAAAGGAAACCGATCGTCGACGCAAGGCACTGTTGCGGATCCAGCGCGAGATCTCAAAAGACAAAATGCGCGCGATGCGAGGGCAGGAGATCACCATCCTCGTAGAAGGCTCGTCCGACGAATCGGAATACGTCCTGATGGGTCGCCACGAAGGTCAGGCTCCTGAGATTGACGGACAGGTCTACCTTGAGCTGGGTGAATATTCGCCGCGCGCGGGTGAGCTCGTCCGCGCTCGCGTGACCGGTTCGGCCGATTACGATCTGTCAGCCCAGGTTATCGGCCCAGCCTGACAGGCTTACGGCCGAGCGAGATCAATCATGCGTTGCATGGCGCGCGCTGCACCTTCCCGCACGTCCTCGGGAACGCTGACCCGTTTCGCCTCGGGCTCGTCGCGCAAGGTCTCGTACAGGTTTTTCAGATCAATGGCCTTCATGTACCTGCAAACGCGACAGGGCTTGTAGAACTGCTTTTCCGGGTGCTCAAGCTCCATCCGTACCACAAGTCCACACTCCGTCAAGATGGCGTACTTGTCGACCTCCGGGTGCGTGTCTACAAACTTCGCCATTTGCGAGGTCGACATCACGTGATCGGCAGCGCGCTGTAGCTCCGGCCGAACCTCGCCGTGTACAATGACCGTCGTTCCCGGATCCTGAACGCGAATCTTCTCGATGTCGTCAATGGTCATCTCGTGGTGTACGTGACACGCACCTTCCCATGCAAAGACGTTGCCTTGCAGCCCCTGTTTTTGGCCCTCCGCAATTAGCGGCAGTACCATCTCTCGGTACTCCTTCGGCGAAAAGGCATTCGGATCGGGCGGCGGCAAATACATCCGACGCGTCTTCATGGCCACCTGATAGGCCAGATTTTGATCGGGCACGAACAGGATATCGGGCTTGCCAAGTCGGTCCGCAATTGCCGTCGCATTGGAACTCGTGCAACACGTATCGGATAAAGCCTTCACGTCCGCATAAGTGTTGACGTAGGTCATCGTTGCAAAATCGCGTCCAAGCTCGCGCAGGAACTCCTGCCGCTCGATTAGATCGGCCGGATCCATCTCAGCGAGCGAACATAGGGCTTGCGGATTCGGCAGATAAACCGGCCGCTCTGGCGCCAGTGTGTAGCAACCCTCGGCCATGAACTTCACTCCGCAGAACACGACAATGCGACCCTCAAAAGCCCTCGATTTCACGGCCAGCTCGAACGAATCACCAACCGTATCGGCCACCGCCAGTATCTCGGGCAGCTGATAATTGTGGGCCGGAATAAACGCCTGCTTCTCTTTCTTCAGGCGACGAATCTCATCCCAGAGGTATTCGACTTCTCCTGCCTTGTCGGCATCGACGTGCCCGTGTCGCACCAATTGCTCTACGCTAATCAATTGCACGGCTATAGACTCCCGGATGCGTGTTGCAGTGTCTGTTTGCCCGTGTCCCGAGCGCGCGCCATCGCAGCCCGTCGCAATTCGCCACCCGTTGGCCCGTGCCCGAGGCGGGCACGGCGAGCCTTTCCGTGTCCAGGACCCAGGATGTCACGTAGATAAGCGTCATACGCAAAGGTATCCGAGTGTTTTTCGTTGTGGCAGCCAAGGCAGGTCGTTTCGGGTGTCTCCAGGCGAACTGCGGGTGGGTCTTCGAGGCCCTTTTCCGCGACGTGAATCGATCCGGGTCCGTGACACGTTTCACACTGGACGGCTTCAAGATTTCGGGTGAACCCGAGCGCCGAACCGCCGACCTCGCCGTATCCCGTGACGTGACAGCTCACGCACTCAAGGTCGAGATCCTTGCCGCCTTTTACCAGGGTTTGCCACGCGCTTGCGTGGACGGTCTTTTTCCAAAACGCCGTCGCTTCCTTGTGGCAGCTTGCGCAAGCCTTCTGACCCGCAAAGTTCGCTCGGCCCGGAGTCGGGACCGGGGGCGAAACCGCTTGCGCCAGGTTCACTTTCCCGATGGCTTTGTCGAGCGAGCGCATCTGCGACGTGATACTTTTGTCCTGCGGTAGCACCCGCTGTATGCGAACCAGTCGATTGACGAAGTACGACCCGGTCGCCGGCGCCTGCCAGGAGACGCCTCCCAGCGTCTGAATCTCGGCCTCTGCCACCGAAAGTTCAGTCGTTTTGCTGGCGACAAATCCGGGATCGGTGCCTTTTTCGCCCTTTTTCCAGCGCTCAAGCTGCGCTTTCAAGGCCCGGATTTTTTCCGTCAGTTGTTCCTGCCTGCGGCTGGTTTCTTCGGGGCTTCCTGCATCGACGATGGGTCCTGCGGTGCGGATGACAAGGTCCAGTCTGCCCGCCCGTTGCAGCTCTTCGCCCGCTGCCAGCAAGGTGCTTCCACCCACGCGCGCTGCCTTTTCGAGTCCCTCGCCGGTGTGTTTGCCGTAGATGACAAAATCAATGTTCGCTCGTGCTGCGATTCGTCGCGCTCCCGTGCGATCGAGCGCCACGAGTGCAATCACGACCTCCGCCCCCTGCTTTCGCAGTCCCTCGGAGGTTGCAATGGCGGCTGATACCGGGTTTTCTGCCGACAATCCCGCCATCTGAGCCGCGTCGGGATCGGCGATACCGAATAGACCCACTCGAATTTTTCCAATGGTAACGATGCGGGAAGGTGCGGCGCCGTCCAGCTTCAGATTTGCTGAAAGCCTGAACCCCCCCAGGCCAGAAGCGCCGAGAGCCAGGTCGCCTTCTCCCACCGGACTGCCCGCAAGCCCAAGGGCTTCCATTTGTTTAACGACGAAGGCGGCCCGTAAACGGCCAGCGTCTCGCTTGTTGGCGGACACTCCGGCTGTCGGATAAAGCAGGTTTCCTGCATCGACCAACAAGACCGGGCCCTTTCGAGCGGCTGAGCGTATGAGTCCGGTGAACCGATCCAATCCGCCAAGCGGATCACTGTTGCAACCACAGGGTTCGAGCGTCCCTTGTACGGAGCCCGTATAAAAAACGGTGATGCGACGATCTTTTGGCTGTTCGGGCTTTGCTGCGACCGCGGTCTGCGGCGCGAACATTGACTGGCAAAGAAGAACCAGGGCAGCGAACAATGCACCCCGAGGCAAAAATTTTTCGGTTGAAAACATGTCCAATCGCTTTTCTCGCGTGGGGAAGCAGTCCGCCGGTCCTCAGTTTATGACACAACGGGTCCAAGTCGAGCTCCACGATCAGCGCAAGCAGTACTCACTTCGCCTTGACACCCGCCGTGCCACCCTCTAGCTTGTCGGACTGTTTATCACAAAGGAAAGCCATGTCCGTTTCTCTTCGTATGACACGCGCGGGTGCTAAAAAGCTCCCCTTCTACCGAATCATTGCAACCGATCGGCGAAGCCCCCGCGACGGACGTTACATCGAGCAGCTTGGGATTTTTGATCCCCTTCGTAGCCCGCCCGAACTCCGTCTCAACTTCGATCGCATTGACCACTACATCAAGACCGGTGCGATACCGTCGGAAACCGTGCGGGGTCTTATCAAGACTGCTCGCAAGGCGGCCAGCGGGGCAGCGTCGGCTTCCAAGTAGGAGCTGGCGTGATTGAAAGCGATAGCGATATTGGTGGCGGAGAAGGCCTCGACGGCGGAGCACCCGATGGCCCGATGCCTTCGTTGCGCGAGCTGTTGACCTTTCTTGCGCGCTCCTTGGTCGAGCACCCGGATAAGGTCGAGATTTCCGAGATTGTCGAGCCTGACGCGCTTGTGTTTGAGATTCGGGTTTCCGAATCCGACCTTGGGCGCATCATCGGTCGTCAGGGTCGCACGGCCAAAGCCTTGCGAACCGTGATGGCTGCGGCATCCGCGAAGCAAAAGCGACGCGTGATCGTAGACATCATCGAGTGAAGGCGTCCGCTTACCGGTACGATCCCGAAACGTTGCCGATCGCAATTGTCGGGCGTACGCACGGCGTTCGTGGTGAGCTACGCGTTCACCCCTTCAATCCCGATAGCCCTGCGTTACTTGGACCCGCCACGCCATTTGAGGTGGCGCTCGAGCCGGGAAAACCCGGTCCAGTGAAGTGGATGACGGTGGGTTCCCTGCGTGCCGCCCACGACTACATTCTCCTGCAGTTCGCTGCGATCACAGATCGAGATGTGGCTGCGTCACTGACGGGTTCAACCTTGCGGATGCGCCGATCGGATCTGCGCCCCCTCGCGGCGGGCGAGTACTACATTGAGGATTTGGTGGGATGTTCGGTCAGCGCCGCCGATGGCCCGGCCGGCCTGGTTATCGGAACGGTGGTCGCAATCTTTTCGAATGGCGCCCAGTCCGTGCTCACGATAAGCCGCCCGAACGGCGACGAACTATTGATTCCGATGGTTCCGGAGCATCTCCGCTACGTCGATGTGCGTGGTCGAAAGATCACCGTCAGCGTCCTCGATTCGGAGGAGGTGGTTGATGCCGAACCCCGCATTAGAGTGTGAAATCATCACGCTTTTCCCGGAGCTATTTGACTCGTTCCTGAGTGCGAGTTTGCTCGGCAAATCAATCGAAGCGGGCCGGGTTGCGGTTCACCGGACGAACCTTCGCGACTTCGCCCCGGGGAAACACCGATCGGTCGACGACACGCCTTACGGTGGCGGGCCAGGCATGATCTTGCAGCCGGGTCCGGTCGTGGATGCCATCGAACACGCAACGGCGCAGCGAGGGAAGGCGCACCGAATCCTGTTGTCACCACAGGGTCGCTTGTTTGACCAGAGCTGCGCCGCTCGACTGGCACAACAAAAACGGCTGTTGTTTATTTGTGGAAGGTACGAGGGGATTGACCACCGGGTCGAATTGCTGGCGGTCGACGAGGTGCTCAGCATCGGGGACTACGTGCTCTCGGGGGGCGAGATCGCCGCGGCCGTCATCATTGAGGCTGTGTCGCGGCTGGTACCGGGGGTCCTTGGCTGTGGCGATTCCATCGCGGATGAGTCCCACCAAAATGGCCGTGTGGAGTACCCGCAATTTACCCGACCCGTTGATTTTCGCGGTCAGAAGGTTCCTGACGTGTTGATGGAGGGCGCTCACGCCAAAATTGCTCGCTGGCAGCGCCAACAGTCGTTGCTACGGACGGCTGCACTGCGACCAGACCTGCTGCTCCGATATCCCCCCTCCCGGGATGAGCAGGCGTTGCTCGACGAAGGTGGTTCGGATCTACCCTAAATCCAGCACCGTCCCTTGACTTCACCCCAGGCGCAGCGTAATACCGCCCCCCCCGTCCTGATTGGAAAATACTCGATGAGCATGCACCCGGTATTGAAGCAAATTGAAGACGAGTTCTTGAAGAAGGCGATTCCAGCCTTCCGACCTGGCGATACGGTCCGCGTTCACACGCTGATCCGCGAAGGCGATAAAGAGCGCGTACAGGTATTCGAAGGCATCGTCATCGGCCAACATCGAGGCGGTGTTCGAGCGACGTTCACCGTTCGTAAGGTTTCGTACGGCGTCGGCGTCGAGCGTGTATTCCCGCTGCACTCTTCACGCATCGAGCGCGTCGAGCTTATTAGCCGAGGCCAGGTTCGCCGGGCCCGTTTGAACTACTTGCGTGATCGTCAGGGCAAGGCCGCACGCATCAAGACCGAGATGGTCTACGCGAGCAAAGAAGAAGCGGCCGCCAAAGCCGCTGCTGCCACTGCGGCCGCTGCTGAATCAGCCTAGCCGTCGACGCGAAAAGCGTCTTCTATGTGCTCAATCCGGGGATCCGACTGGTCTCCAGAGAACACGACGCCGACCACGTCGAATCGAAAGTACGGGTCGGCGGGTTGGGCTTCGTGGATGTATAAACGGGCTCCCCTCACCAGGTGCGCCCGTTTTTTTGCGTCTACAGATTCCAGCGGGTCTCCGTATTCGTTGCCGGTCCTGGAGCGAACCTCGACGAACACGCAGGTGCTGCCGTCGCGCATCACCAGATCAATCTCGGCCTGAGGTCGTCGCCAATTGCGTTCGACAACAATCATGCCACGGGCTTGGAGCCAATTAGCGGCGAGCGCTTCCGCCTCCCGCCCGGTTTCAAGGCTAGCTCTTGGCGGCATTCAGACAAGCAACCGGTGTCATCAGTCCATCCGGGGGCGTGAAGTCCTTACAAACGCAGACCTTTTTGCAAGCAAGCGGCTTGAGGGTGAATGGAATACCGCAGGTGAAGCCGGTGGTGCACCGTTTGTCCATCGCGTTTTTAGGGTCTCGCTTCTCACTCTCGGCGCAATCGTCGTTGTTTTCGCACTCCGCGGTGCAAAAAGCCTCTGTCTGTTTGTCGACGCCGACCCCCATTGCCCTTGGAGGTTTGATGCAGAGGCGCGTCGGACACTCAAGTGCCTGGTCGTTTACCGCTCCACTGGTTACGGTCGTATCAGCCAGTGAATCACAGCTTCTACCGATGGCGAGATTCTCGCAGCCTGTTGAAACAAGGGCGAGAAGGCCAATTCCGAACAAGGTCAGGGGACCAAAGAGCATTCTGGAAAAAACGGCCACGGGAGCTGATGAGCGCATTGCGAATCCTCGGTGTGGTGGGGTGTGAGCGGGGGTCAAAAGGCTACTGCAGGCTCAGTGTCCCGGTCGCCCGAGAGTTGATCATCTTATTCAGAGCCCCTCCAGTGTCAACGGTGTAGGCGTCCAGGTTGAGAAATCCCGCCTATTCCACCCGAGGGGGAGAGTCGTCACCAATTGTTGTTCTGAAACAAGGGTTTACATTTTGAGGTGCCCGCCCGCTCTGCTTGACACCCATCCGCGCCTTGCCCTAGCATGCATCGAATTTTCTTCTTTCGCATCGCTGCCCAGTCGAACCGGGGTGCGTGTTCCACTTTCTTAAATACACGCCCGGCGATTTCGGTTCTCCGACCGCATTCGCAGTTTTCGTTTTACCCAACCGCGCCAACCAGTGAGGATCCGAATCATGAGTCGTGCCAACCCAGGTCTTCGCCGAACGTTTCTTGCAGCGGTACTTGCCGTCGCAGTTCTAGATGTGACCGGAGCCTTTGCGGCCGGGAAAAAGAAATCGAAGAAGCCAGATGAGACCGCTGGTCCGCCCGTTGCAGCGAATG
>JAYUPZ010000564.1:0-2919 GCA_043759805.1 Myxococcales bacterium
GGGCTGCGCAACCTTTTTCCCCTCCGAGCCCAAACCGTTGCACGGAGAAAAACCGCCCGGTCGCTGGCACGAGATCAAGGCGGGTGAAACCCTGAGCCAGATCGCGGAAGCTGCCGGTGTTCCGATGCAGGACTTGATGGAACTCAACGGCATCTCATCCCCCGATCGCATCGAGGTCGGCCAGTTCCTTTACGTCCTCGATGCCACCGCCGATCGTTCAGGAGAACCAACCGCAGCACAGGATCCCGAAGGCCGACCTGTAAACCTGGGACAACCCGGTGAAAGTTCTCGCCTGCGAGTGCCGGTGCAGGATGCCGTGCTTTCGTCGCAGTTTGGACCGCGCTGGGGTCGACAACATGAAGGCGTCGACTACGCCGCGCCCACGGGCACGCCTATCTACGCGGCCGCTGATGGCAAGGTGATCTACTCGAGCGACGAGGTTCGTGGCTACGGAAACATGTTGGTCGTCCAACATTCGGCCGTACTGCTGACGGTGTATGCACACGCATCGGTACTGTTGGTTCAAATCGGCGATCAGGTCGTGCGCGGACAGATGGTTGCGCGCGTCGGTGAATCGGGGAAAGCGACTGCGCCGCATCTGCATTTCGAGGTGCGAGAAAACGACGCGCCCCGCGATCCGCTCCCTTATTTCAAGTAGGGATATTGGCTGCTGGCTTCAGCAGCGAGCCCCCACGTGTCTGCACCACAAACGTGATGGGTCCGTCGTTGAGCAGTTCAACTTTCATGTCGGCGGCAAAGCGTCCAGTTTGAACCGGAAGACCAAGGCCGGACAGTTGCTCGGCCACCCGTTCGTAAAGTTTGGTCGCCAGTGGAGGCGCGGCTGCGTTGTCGAAACTTGGGCGATTGCCCTTGTGGATCGATCCCGCGAGCGTGAATTGACTCACAACCAGCACCGCGCCGCCTACCTCGGCCAGCGTGCGATCCATCGGCGTGCGGTCCTCGAAGATGCGCAAGGCTGCGACCTTGCGAGCCGTGGTATCTGCGTCGGACTCGGTATCGGCTTTCTCGACACCGACGAAAAGCAACAACCCGGGACCAATTTCAGCGATGGTTTCGCCCTCCACTCGCACTCGAGCATGTGTGACCCGCTGAACGAGAGTAATCATCGATCGAAGGCCTCAAAAAGCATCTGAAAGTAGGTTTGATCGCGACGCTCAAGCTCAGCACACAAGTGCACCCCTTCCGACACGAGGAAGGTGGTGGTCTCGTCGATCCTTGCGCGCAAGGTGGGCGATAGGGTGGGGGGCAATTCGTCGACATCGACAACCACGGGCGGGACACCGGGAGCCCACAACACATCGACCAACAGATCGCGCCAGTCGAGCGTTTCGCGTTGAATATCGGTCTCGTCCGCGACGTTAAAGTACCAGACGAGGGTTTCGCCCGCGGGTGTCACAAAATGGTACGCATTGTACGGGCGTGTGTTCCAAAACGTTCCGAAGGTGATGGTTCCCGCCGCCAGGTGGATACCGTGTAGCTCCCGGGAGACATCGGAGACAAACAGAACAACCAACCGGTCAGGCTGCCGATCCACCACGCGGCACTCAAACGTCGATCGCTTACCCAGGAGCGACCGCTTCGTTTCGGTGATGCGGGGCAAGGTCTGTGGATCCAACGCCGAGTCATGGTACCAGTAAAGAAAGCGCCGTCATGCCGAACCGTGCCGATCCCCGAATTCTCCGTCAACGCCAACTTGGTGTGGAACCCCATCCATCAGAGTTGACCTCCGAAGACGACTACAAAAACCGCCGACAGCTCCTGGGAACATTGGGAAAGGGTGCGTTGATCGGGGCGATCGCACCGACCGTGGCGTTGTCCCGATCCGCGCAGGCCGCCGGGTTACCTCCCTTTAAACAAGGGCCCTTCGGAACCAAGGAAGAGCGCACAACGGTGGACGATGCGCTGTCGTACAACAATTTCTACGAACTTGGCACGAGCAAGAGCGATCCGAAGGACAACGCTCACTACCTGAAGCCGCGGCCGTGGACCTTAAGCTGCGCTGGAGAAATCAAAAAAGGCGAGGTCTTTGATATCGACAAACTCATCGGCATGTTTCCACTTGAGGAACGTGTTTACCGCCTGCGATGCGTCGAGGCGTGGTCGATGGTGATCCCGTGGGTGGGATTTCCGCTTGCTTCATTGTTGAAGCGCCTTTCGCCCACGTCGAAGGCAAAGTACGTCGCGTTTGAGACGATCAACGATCCCCAAATGTTGCCCGGTATGCAGCGTTCGGTGCTGGACTGGCCTTACGTCGAGGGTCTGCGCATCGACGAGGCCTTGCATCCGCTCACCATGCTCGCGGTGGGTATGTATGGACGCGTGTTGCCGAATCAAAACGGTGCGCCGCTTCGGCTGGTCGTCCCGTGGAAATACGGTTTCAAGAGCATCAAATCGATCGTTAAGATCACGTTGCAGGAGAAGCAACCGCCCACCTCATGGAATCAATCGGCCCCGAACGAATACGGCTTTTATTCCAATGTGAATCCCGAGGTGGATCATCCCCGATGGAGTCAGAAAAAGGAACGTCGCATCGGCGACTTTCTTCGTCGCACCACCGAAAAGTGGAACGGCTACGGCAAAGAGGTCTCGGGTCTGTACGCCGGCATGGATCTGAAAAAAAACTTTTGACCCCCGTAAAGTAGAATCGCGGCCGTGCTCCCCACCCGCAGTTTGCGCAAGCTGACCCTCATCCCATGCCTCGGGCCCGGGATCGAATTGGGGGTGCGCGCGGTCGCTCACGGATTCTCACCAAATCCAATCGCCGACATCTTGAACATCCTCGGTTGGTGGACGCTGGTGCTCTTGCTGGTGACGCTGGTTTGTACGCCGTTGAAGCTGATGTTTGGATGGACCTGGCCACCGCGCCTGCGCAAGATGCTGGGGCTTGCGGCCTTCTTC
>JAYUPZ010000565.1:0-6148 GCA_043759805.1 Myxococcales bacterium
CGAGGACTTCTGCGGGTAATATCCGAACCTCGGAATAGGCGCCTAGTCCCCGCGAAACGTAGACCACGCGGTCGCCGGCCTTGACCGTGGAAACCCCGGGGCCGACCGCCTCGACGATACCGGCCGCTTCCTGGCCAGGGCAATACGGGAACCCCGGAACCGGGTAGACGCCGGTTCGGAAATAGACGTCAATGTAGTTGAGTCCGACTTTTGTATGTCGCACCCTCACTTCGCCGGGGCCCGGTGCACCAACGGCTTGTTCCTGCCACACCAGGACTTCAGGACCACCCGGCGATTGCACCACGATTGCTTTGGGCATCTCCCGTATTTGCCGCAGACGTGACTGCCGTGCAAGCGGGATGGGATTGGCGACCGAAACTGTTGTAGAAATGCACCGTGGATCCACTTTTTTTGAGGGCCTGCCGAGGCGAGAAAACCGAACGACCCCCCTTGTGGCTGATGCGCCAAGCCGGGCGCTACCTCCCCGAGTATCGAGCGCTGCGCGCCAACGTTTCCTTTCTTGAGCTGTGCAAGAACCCTGAACTTGCAGCGGAAGTGACGATGCAGCCCATCCGTCGATTCGGCTTCGACGCAGCAATTCTGTTTTCGGATCTGCTCGTGCCCCTTGAGCCCATGGGCCTGAAGGTCGAGTTCACGGAACGCGGTCCTCAGATCTCCAATCCCGTCACGAGCCCTGCAGACGTCGATCGCTTGACTGATTTCGATCCCACCGAAGGCACGCCGTTTGTACTTGAGACGATCCGACGATTGCGACCGCAACTCGGGCAAACGCCGCTCATCGGTTTCGCAGGCGCACCGTTCACGGTCGCCACATACGCCATCGAGGGACAGACCGGAAAACGATTCACAGCTACGAAATCATTTTTCTACTCAAACCCAACCGCAGCACGCCGGTTGCTTTCGCGCCTTGCGACCAACACAGCTCGCTATCTCATCGCACAGGTCGAAGCTGGTGCGCAGGCGATTCAGATTTTCGACTCATGGGTCGGCGTGGTATCGCCGAGCGACTGGCACGAATTTGTGCTCGAACCCACGCAAGAGCTGGTTCAAGCCGTTCGCAAAACAGGCGTCCCAGTCATTTACTTCGGGAATGGCGGCACCACCATCCTTGATCGAATTGCAGCCGTTGGCGCAGATGCTTACGGTATCGACTGGCGATTGCCGATGAACGAGGCCCGCAGCCGTCTTGCGCAGGGGGGTGCAGTCAACGCTGCGATTCAAGGCAATCTCGATCCTGCACTCTTGCTTGGTCCCATTGATGTCGTGGTTTCAACCGCCCAAAAGATCATGGCGGAAGCCGGAAACCGGGGACACATTTTCAACCTTGGGCACGGCATCTATCCCGAAACCCCCATCGAAGCGGTGCAGGCACTGGTCGACACCGTTCGGGGGAAAAACACAGCGCAGGGTTCCATGTGAGGATTTCCATTGTTGGCGGCGGAATATCCGGGCTGACGGCCGCGTACCGTCTGCTTCGCGCCGGCCACGATGTGACCTGCGTCGATCCCGGTTCCCGTCCGGGTGGACTGGTTCGCAGCGAGCGCATCAAGGGTTTTCTTTGCGAAACCGGTCCGCAAGCTCTGCTCGACAATGCACCCGACACACAATCGTTGATTGACGATTTGGGGATTCGTGACACGGTTGTCCCCGCGTTCCCGCACGCGAACCGGCGATTGATTTTCGCTCGCGGTCGGTTGCGCGATTTGCCCGCCAATCCATTCAAATTTCTCCTGTCGGATGCCTTGACCTGGAAAGGCAAGTGGCGCCTGCTGAAGGAACGCAAAATTCCACGACGTGACTTCGGCGCACGCGATTCGGACGAAACCGTGCTGGATTTCGCACGACGGCGACTTGGCGATGAGGCGGCATCCAATCTCATCGCGCCGATGATGATCGGCATATACGCCGGGGATGCCGCACGGTTGTCGGTACGCGCCTGCGCGCCCCGCATGATCGAGATGGAGACTGAACACGGCAGCCTTTTGCGAGCACTGCAGGTTCGACGGAAAAACGGGATCAAGGTCGGTCATTTGTTTTCTTTCCGAGAGGGAATCGAAACCTTGCCCCGCGCACTTGCAAAGGCGCTTGGCACCCGACTCATCCGTGCGCGGGCCCATTCCGTCTCGAATCTCGCGGGCAAATGGATGGTGGATCTCGCCACTGATCCCGGAACAGCACCAAGACCAGTACCACCATCGGATCACCTCATCCTGGCAACGGGGAGCAAAGCGACGGCCACTTTTCTCGATGCGGTTGTACCTGCGGCAGCGGTGGGGCTTCGACAGATCCGGAGCGTCGCAGCGGCAGTTGTCTGCCTCGGATTCTCCCGCAGCAATATCGGGATGGATCTCGGCGCGTATGGCTTTCTGGCCAAACGTGGAGAGGGCGTCACGATTCTCGGATGCCAGTACGAGACGACCGTTTTCGCCCATCGTGCCCCCGAAGATCACGTATTGCTTCGGGTCATCGTAGGCGGAACATTTGCCCCCGAAACCGCAGCACTTCCAGAATCCGAACTCATCGAACTTGTGTTGTCCGATCTGGCACGCGTGGCTGGCCTGAAAGTCACCCCATCATTCACGGCCGTATTCCGCCATCCCGACGGAATTCCGCAGTACGAAATGGGTCATCCCCAGTTGGTGCGGTCCATCGACGAAGCCTGTCGCGAGCACCCTGGCTTACATTTGCTGGGGTATTCTTTGCACGGGATCAGCGTCAACGATTGCATTCGAAACGCCACGGCACTGTGTAATACGATAGCTTAGGTTCGTTAAAGCCCGCCAGCATCGACTGACAACGCTGCCTGCCCGGCCACAGGAACCACACCGTCTATTTGCGCACCGACCCTCAGAATCGATTGCAGCATCGAGCGAAGGCCCTCAAAAAATACACCTTCTGGTAGGACAGTCGCAAGTTGGAGCGGTGATTGCAACTCCAGCTCGACCCGCTGTTCGTCGCCAAGAGGTGAACGCGCACTCATTGCGAGACGGCCCGTACCGGCATTTTCAGACACTGCGATTGCGACGTCCCAGCCCGGGCTCACACCGGCACGAGCCAGCATCCAACCCGGAGCGGCTGGCGACAATCGATGAAAAGCGCCTGCAAGTGCCCCGACTTCGATCCCCCCCACCGATCCGGCCAGACGAGCATCCACGGAAGATTGCCAGGTAGGCGAAACCGCCAGCAAGGTATTCGCATCACGCTTCTTGAAGTTCATTGACTGCCCGATCAATTGAGATGCAATGGTGATCGTTCCGTTGCCGGTTGGATCACTCATGGAAAGCTCAGCTCGATTTCGTCCCAAAACACCAACAAGACAATAGAGTTTGCTGACCTCAGAAATACCGGGGCCATGCAGCGCGACCATCTGTTCGGACTCAGCTCGACCGGCAATTAACAGCGCAATCTTGTCGAGCGGCACCTGACAGTGGCCGAGAGCGTCGATCACGTCACTCATGTCGCGGCTGTGCGAGCGCAAGAGTGGCACACCCGCTGTTACGCCTCGAACGGCGACGACCCAGTTCGCGTCTGACGGTACCATTTGCTGCAGCGGATGCGATTCGAATGTTGCTTCTCCAACCTGCGGTTGTGTGGCGATTGGAGACACAACTTTATGTGCAGCGCTAACCTCGGCCACCGTGCCGATGCCAAGGAATTTCGATACGCTGTTCGTGACGATGCGGGGGCCCGGCGTTGCCGCTGTGCTACCCAATACAATCAGCGCAATCGCCGCGGAACGCAGCCCGAAACGACGAAAGCCCCCGCCCGGTGCGGTTTGGCGCAAACGTTCGGCCCCCATGTGCCACGCTCCAGGCAAAACCGGGAACACCAACAACAAGGCGATCCACGCCGCAGACTCCGGAGCCGCCTGAATGGCCAATCCAGTGAACAAGACGAGATCTGCCGCCGCGACCAAAAGCAGACAAAACAGGAACTGCAAGAATGCGCCGAGAATGCCCTTTTGTTTTGCAGGATCCTTGCGGCTTGTGTCCGGCCCATCCTTCAACAGTGAATCATCGCTCATACGGTTCTCCCATCTGCGTCGCGACCAAACAAATGGCGCAAAACTATCGACTTGACATCCATGGCCTGTACTGCGGCCTCGTCATCCAACCATTCCGGCGCGTCGGTGATAAATATTGGGCCGTCGTTGGGATCATCGGTAACACGGCCATGCGTCCCTTTGACAAGCGACGGATCCAGAGGAATCACGTCCATCATGGCGCGCATGCCCAGCTTCCTAGCCAGCAATGTCAAACCAATCCGCGCCTTGACCATTGATTTTTCGGGATCCAAAAACAACTCAACGGGGTCGTATCCCGGTTTTCGATGGATATCTACCGTCCGCGCGAAATCAGGGGCCAACGCGTCGTCAAGCCAGTAGTAGTACTGAAACCATCGATCGGATTTCGCTATCAGAACCAACTCGCCCGCGCGCGCATGATCAAGTCCTGCAGCACGCTTTTCGTCTTCGCCCCAAACCGCATCCACCCCGTCGACCATGCTGCACAGGGTGCGGACCTCATCAATGCGAGAAGGATTGCGGACGTAGACATGAGCCACCTGATGGTCGACCACCGCGAAGGCCTGCGACGCACCGGGATCGAGCTGTTCCCCGGCATCTTCCCTTCGCACCGCCAGAAGTCCGGCTTC
This sequence comes from Myxococcales bacterium, assembly GCA_043759805.1. Lineage (GTDB taxonomy): Bacteria > Myxococcota_A > Polyangia > Fen-1088 > Fen-1088 > JAWXBF01. The sequence goes on from JAYUPZ010000565.1 coordinate 4,675, forward strand.
ACGCAACACGCGATTGATAAGAATTGCACCACGGGCGCGCGTGATGCCGTATTCCGACAATGCAATCACCGAGGCTCCAAGCTTGCGAGCGCTTTCGATGAGCCGCCCGGCAACCGCATCGACCTCGCGCAACCGTGTTGCGATTGCGGGATCGTCCGGTCCTAGACGCTGCAGATCGTAATCCAGATGCGGCAGGTAGACCAGCGTCAACGAGGGTTTGTTTTCCGAAAGGATCAACTCGGCGGAACGGCCAATCCATTCGGTCGAGACGATGTCGGCGGCCGGCCCCCAGAATCGAAAAAGCGGAAACTGTCCGAGTTTCGATTGCAGATGATCCCGGAGTTCGGATGGCTGCGTGTATACGTCCGGAAGCTTTCGCCCATCGGCAGGATACTGAGGTCTCGGTGTGACCGAAATGTCCGCCGAGCTGTGCATGTTGTACCACCAGAACAACTTGGCCACTGTGAACGACGGATCGCGCTTGCGAGCAGCATCCCAGATCATTTCACCGGTGACGAGGTGATTCGATTGCCGCCATAGCCAGATCTCTGCAAGTTCGCGAAAATACCAGCCGTTGCCGACAATTCCGTGTTGCGCCGGCAATGTCCCCGTCAACAATGTGCTTTGCACCGAGCAGGTTACCGCAGGCGTTATCGTCTGCAACGGTCGAACCGCACCTGCCGTGCCGAGAGCTCGAAGGTTGGGTGTATTTTCACCCAGCATCGCCGGCGTCAGACCAACGACGTTCAGAACAAGCACAGGACGCATGAATTACGATGAACCGTCCACTCGGGGTGTCTGGCCACGCAGGACGGAATTGCCTTCCCACAACTGGCGTTGATCCACACTGAGACCTTCAACGTCGGACAGATCCAGTCGACCGCTCTGCGCGAAGAAAGCCACGGGATTATCCCATGCGATCTTACGAATGATCTCGTCCGAGATCCCGGCCTCTGCCATGCGCTTGACTGTCTTGGGAACCTTCAAGGGATCGCTCACTCCCCAGTCCGCGGCGCTGTTGATGATCATTCGCTCCGCTCCATACTTTTTCACGAGCGCCACCATTCGGTCCTCGTCCATCTTGGTATCTGGATAGATCGAATGTCCAGCCCAACATCCGGATTCGAGGGTGATCGGTAACGTTTCCTCGTTGTTGTGATCGATGAGGACAAGCTCGGGGGGAAGGCCCACCGACTTGGCAAGCGCGATGCTGCGTTCGGTCCCACGCTTCTTGTCACGATGGGGTGTGTGAATCAACGCCGGCAACCGCAACTCAAGCGCGAGTTCAAGCTGCGCACGAAAATACTTCTCTTCCGTTTCATTTTGTTCATCGTAGCCAATCTCGCCGACCGCGACGACGCCGTCTTTCTCAAGAAAACGAGGCAACAGAGCCATCACGCCATCCGCAACACGCGCTTGATTGCATTCCTTCGGGTTCAACCCGATCGTACAGAAGTGCTTGATGCCGAATTGC
>JAYUPZ010000566.1:0-6131 GCA_043759805.1 Myxococcales bacterium
ACAAGGGAGGCGACCGAAGCAAGCACCACCTGTAAACGAAGCCAGGCACCGCGCAGGAGAGGCAAGGCTGCAACCGCCGCGCCAATGCCCGCCGCCGCGGCAACCAGAGGATGGTTGCAAAGGCCAAGTCCAATCAGAAAGGCCGCCACCCACGCGAACCGTGGATCGTTTCGCTCTGCCGCAGTCATTGCCAGCACGAGGGCTCCGAGGGCCAACGCCGTCCCCAGGGCATACACCTCTGGACGAAAGGACGCGTTGCAGATTCCGGGCGCGAAGACGAAAAAACAGGCGGCAACGGTCCCGAGTAAACGTGACACAACAGGTTCAGCAGGCCGATCGGATGCGACCGCGGAACAAAGCTTGCGTGAAAGGGTATAAACGAGTGCCGTTGCGATCCCCGTGGCAGCCGATTGCGAAAGGCCGACCTTGAACGCGACCGAGCCGAGGGGAAGCAGGGTCCAAAGCTTGCCCCACAAAAGGGCAAGCGACTCGCCCGGAGGATGGGCCACACCGAGGCTGAATGAGGTTGCCGCAAGTTCGGCCGAATCCAGCAGATAGGGCGTGCTCGCTACCCCGAAACAATGAACGGCGAACGCCATTGCTCCCAGTAAAAGGGCGTACCGACGTTCAGTCATCGCCCGTAGCTTAACACCGCCCGAACATCGCCTGTCTGCTTGCGGATCCAGTTTCGTGCTAGTTTCGGCGCATGGCGCCCGTAGGCCTCGACTACTCAAAATTCGGCGTGCTGGTCGTCGACGACGAACGCGACAATCTGGACGCATTTCGCTTTAATTTTCAAAAGCAGTTCAACCTGCACCTGGCTCAAAGTGGCCCTGAAGCGCTGGCCATCTTGCAGCAGCAGGACATTGCGGTGGTTGTGACCGACCAACGGATGCCGGGTATGACGGGCCTCGAGTTGCTCCAAAAGGCTCGACCCGATCACCCGGACACGGTTGGCATCATCGTGACAGCGTTCACCGACACCAACGTGCTCATCGAAGCCATTAACTTGGGCCACATTTACCGATACGTCACCAAGCCCTGGGTCCGCGAGGAATTGCGCGGCATGCTGTGCCAGGCGATCGAACGATTTCACCTTCGTCGCGAAAACATTCGGCTGCAAGCTCAGGTCGCTGAGTATGCGGGCATGCTTTCCCGCGATGCACACGGCGATTTCAATTTCGGTGAAATCGTTGGCGCCTCGGGTGCCCTCGACGACGTTCTGCGGCGGGTGGAACAAGTTGCACCGACCAGTTCCGCAGTCCTCGTGCAGGGCGAAACAGGCACCGGAAAAGAGCTGGTAGCGCGGGCCATCCACATCAACAGCCCACGAGAAGAACGTCCCTTCGTTCGTGTAAACTGTGCTGCGCTTGCGCCTGGTGTGCTTGAATCCGAGCTTTTTGGCCACGAGAAAGGCGCCTTCACGGGAGCCATTGCCCGCCGTCCCGGCCGATTTGAGCTTGCCAACGGCGGCACACTTTTTCTCGACGAAGTCGGCGATCTACCAGCGGAAGTACAGGTCAAACTGTTGCGCGTTCTGCAAGAACGTGAATTCGAACGGGTGGGCGGCGTCGAGACGGTCGCGGTCGACGTACGCGTCATCTCAGCAACCCATCGCGACCTCGAGAAGGCCGTTGCGGACGGATCGTTCCGTGAAGATCTGTATTACAGGTTGAATGTCTTTTCCATAACGCTGCCGCCCTTGCGCGATAGGCTCGAAGATTTACCGATGTTGTGTGAACACTTCATTCATAAATGTTCGCGCACGACCGGAAAACGCCTGTCAGGTATTCGAGGGGATGCGCTGGGATTGCTGGCGCAATATCCATGGCCGGGAAATGTGCGCGAACTGGAAAACGTGATTGAGCGCGCGCTCATTCTTGCCTCCGGTACTGAAATCACGGTTGCCGATCTTGACTTCGGGCGACGCATTGGCCACCCCGGCCTCTCCATCGTCACAAGCAACGGGGGGTCCCCCACCTTGCAGGCGCCCCGGACGGCCGAAGAAGACGCAACCCACCGGACCCTATACCGACGCCTCTCCGATCAGGAGCGCGCGGAAATCATGAGCGCCGTCGAGGGAGCGCAGGGCAACATCGCCCACGCCGCCAGAACCCTGGGCATCAACCGTTCGACCCTCTACTACCGTCTGCGCAAACACGGTTTAGAACATCTCCTGCCGACCCGATAAGCCGCTTTGTTGGCCACGGCAACGATACCCTTGGCACGACAGGTGCGGTAGGCTGCCGCTCCCATGAAAATGCTTTTTGTCATGGATCCCCTCGCCCGGATCCACCTCGACGGCGACACCACCTTTGCCATCATGCTTGAGGCGCAGACGCGTGGCCACGAGCTTTGGTTTTGCGAGCCACCCCATCTTGGCCTCGAACACGAGAAGACGACCGCCACCGCGTGGCCCGTCACTGTGCGACGAATCAAGGGCGACCACTACCTGTTGGGACTACAATCCACGCGTCCGTTGTCCGATTTCGATTTGGTTTTCATGCGCAAGGATCCGCCCTTCGACATGGACTACTTCTACGCAACGTTGTTGCTCGAACGCGCGCGCCACCAGACCCTGGTCTTGAACGATCCCCGCGGCCTGCGCGAATGGAACGAAAAGCTTGCTGTGCTTGAATTCCCGCAGCTCACAGCGCCCATGATCGTCACCCGTGAAGCCACGCGTTTGCGCGGATTTCTGGAAGAAAATGGCGGCGAGATGGTGATAAAGCCACTCGATGCGTCCGGTGGTTTTGGTGTATTTCACGTGCGCAAGGGCGATCCCAATACCGGATCGATTTTGGAACAGGCCACCAATCTCGGCCGGCGCTGGACGGTGGCACAACGCTATTTGCCGGCCGTTCGACAGGGCGACAAACGCATTGTTCTCGTCGATGGAGAGCCCCTGTGTGCCGTGTTGCGAGTGCCCGCTCCCGACGAAGCCCGGGGCAATTTGCACGTGGGTGCCAAGCCCCACGCAACGGAGCTGGATGCGCGCGATCGATTGATCATCGACACCATCGCGCCAAAGCTGCGCGAGCGAGGATTTTTCCTGGTTGGCCTCGATGTTATCGGGGGCTACTTGACCGAGATCAACGTCACAAGTCCAACCGGTATTCTCGAAGCGAACACGCTTTACGGTGCGCACTACGAAACGCAGATCGTGGAACGCATGGAAGCCCGCGCTCTCGCCGCAAAACAAAATCGAAAACCCTGATTCCAAGGAAAATTGCCATGAGCTATCAGCCTCTCTCTCTTGAAGGACGTGTTGCCGTTGTAATCGGAGGCACGACCGGCATAGGCCGTGCGCTTGTCGATGGCTTCTGTGCGGCGGGTGCCAACGTGATCGCAACCTCGCGCCGCAAGGACGAGGTCGACAAAACCGCTGCCGCGATCGAACAGGCTGGAAAACAAACCCTTCGCATGACTTCCGACGTGACGGATCGCGCTTCTCTCGAACGCCTACGCGACGCCACAATCTCGACCTTCGGAAAAATCGACATCCTTGTGAATTGCGCGGGACGTACAAAGCGCACTCCGACCATCGACGTGTCTGACGAAGAATGGAATACCATCATGGATTGCAACCTGACCGGTACCCTGCGTTCCTGTCAGGTGTTTGCGAAGCCCATGCTCGACCGGGGTTACGGTCGCATCATCAACATTGCCTCGTTGACCAGCTTCGTTGCGCTCTACGAGGTGGCGGCCTACGGCGCGAGTAAGGCAGCCGTGATGTCGTTGACGAAATCGCTGGCCGTCGAGTGGGCAACCCGCGGCGTATGCGTAAACGCGATTGCCCCGGGCGTATTTCGCACCGACCTGAACGCCGCGCTTCTGGACGGAACGCCGCGTGGACAGGAACTCAAGTTGCGCACGCCCATGAAGCGATTCGGAAACGTCAGCGAACTTTGCGGTGCTGCGGTGTTTCTCGCGTCCGAAGGCGCGGGTTTTGTCACCGGCCAGACCCTGGCCGTCGACGGTGGATTCCTCGCGAGCGGCGTCAACCAGTAACCATGCACAGCGTTGCAAGCACTTTAAAACTGGCAACGACAATCGCCTGTTTTTCGCTTGCGCTGCCGTCCGCTTCCGCGCAAGCCGATGTTCCACGGGGGCCCGCGGTTCGCAACCTAGGATGTGTTTCGATTGATGCGGAGCGAACAGCAAACGTGTTGCGCGACGAGCTTGGAGCAAGCGGCCCTCCATGGGAGGGTATCGGCGTCTACGTTCGTTGTCGCGGACTTGATTTCACGTTGACCATCGAGCGCGACAATCCGAAGGGAAACTTCGAGCAAGCGCTATTTGCCGAAAGCGATCCCGACCTCGACACCGAGCGCTGGTTGGCAAGCGTCATTCTCGATCTCGTCGCATCCGAATTTAACATCGCCCAACCGGCAATGCCCCCGCGTGGCTTCCTGGCGCCACCGTGGTCCCTGAAAAAGGCGAAACCAGGCAAACCAGAGAAAGCGTCCAAACCCGTTCCCACGTTGCAGGAATCGCTAGGTCCAACCCATATCGGTTTGCGCATTGGCTGGCGGGCCATGAACCTGGCCGAATTTGTCCCACTTGATGGCGAAGACGGTGCGCTGGGAATTTCTGGGGCTGATCTGGTCGGAGCCAGCGTCGTACGACCACGTTTGGGCATTTTTGCAAAACTCGGATTCTCGAAAGCCGACAACCGAACGGCAGGAACCGATCTCAATCTCACCCTGTTTCATCTCGGCGGCGGCGTCACGTGGCGCCTACCACTCGGCAAGCGATGGATGTTTGAGACGGATTTGGGTGCCGCGGTCTATTCAACGAAACTCACCCGACGTGCACCCGGCGTGGCCGACGTCATCGATGACGACTCTGGCCTTGCCGTCGCAGCTTCGACCTCGTTTCTGGTTGTTTCGTACTACAACGGCAGCCGGATCGGCCTTGGACTCGACGCCGGATGGCTGACGGGTGCGCCATCGAGCAAAGGCGGCCCTTACGAATCGAGGGGGGTCGATTACCTTGCAAGCCCGCTGTCCATCAACGGACCGTGGATGGGCCTCGTGTTCCACATTGGCTCCGCCGACAATCGAAATTAGGTTCACGCGCCGAGGACCACGCGTCGTGCATCCACCACCCGCGATGTCCACGCGCCAACCGATGCGTCGCCGCACCATACAAAGACAAACACGCCCTCTCGCATCAACCGAAGCACCGTTTTCAACGCCATCTCGGGCTCAGCCCCCAGATCGCCCGGATCGCGCAACGCGAGTGCCACCGGTTTCTTTGCGACCTGGTACAAGGAGCGCACCTTTTGCTCCCACGCTGACAGCTCCGGAAACGTGGCCCCCGGCAAGAGCAACACGCAGGGGAAGAACCGTTGTGACAAGACGAGTGCTTGTTCGGCGGCCAATGCCCAGTCGGGGCCAACACCCGGTATCGCCCACAGATCCTTGGGAAACCCCTGCAACCAGCTGGTCAATTTGCGAAACGGTTCAAGCGCCACACCTGACAAGGCATCGCCGCCATAGATGAACCGTGTTACGCCTTGAAGCGCCAGTATTTCGACCTCTTTTTGGCTGGCACCCCAGTCGATTTCACCCACCTCGTCTCGCACAAGGCGGGGCTGCGCAAAGACGCCTTGCAGATCGTCGAGGCCAACGGGACTGGTTTTCATGAGCGGGATTGTCCCTGGCTAACCATCGGTGTGGTTGAGCACCTTTAGCTTCCCGTGGTCTTTGAGTATCTCGGAGAAAAAGTCATTACCCTTATCATCCACCACGATAAACGCTGGGAAATCGACGACCTCGATTCGCCATACAGCCTCCATGCCAAGATCGGGGTATTCAAGAACCTCAACCTTTTTGATGCAATCCTGGGCAAGCCGCGCGGCTGGGCCGCCAATCGAGCCGAGATAGAATCCGCCGTGCTTGTGACACGCTTCGGTCACCACTCGAGAGCGATTGCCCTTGGCGAGCATGATCTTGCTGCCCCCATGTTGCTGAAACAAGTCGACGTAGGAATCCATACGGCCGGCGGTTGTCGGGCCAAATGATCCCGAGGCATAACCTTCCGGCGTCTTGGCGGGCCCCGCATAATACACGGGGTGGTTGCGTAGGTAGTCGGGCATACCGCCGCCGGAATCAAGTCGTTCCTTG
>JAYUPZ010000567.1:0-6129 GCA_043759805.1 Myxococcales bacterium
ACACCGGCCGATCCAGCTTCCCGTCGATGTGCCGCGCAAAACGTCCTTCATCGCGCGGATGCACCGGATCATCGCCGGGCCAGGGCCAGCCACCAAACTGGGTGCGCTGGTAATCCGCAAAGGCTTCCTGAATTTCACTGCGCGTGTTCATGACAAAGGGTCCGTATTGCACCACCGGTTCGCCGATGGGGCGCCCCTGTAGCATCAAAATTTCAACCGCGTCGGGACCCGCTTGCAGCACAACCGGCTCATCCGACTTTAGCGCGATGGAGTGATACGATTCGACGTTGCGCCCCGCAACCCGCAGGCTTGTCCCGATAAAGAAGTACAACGATCGGTTCAGCCCCGCGCTTGCAGCCGGAAGGGTGAACTCGGCACCAGCCTCCATGCGGAAGGTCCAGATCGCCAGATCCGACTCTGGTTTTGACGCCCAGGAATTCGGCGGTGGTGATGGCGGCTTTGCTTCACCCAGCTTTCCCGCCACAATCGTAACCGTTGTGCAGCGGTTGCTGTTGTCGCGGTGAACGACATTGGGGATCTTTTCGTGCCACAACATCGTGAAATGCGGTGGCACCATTTTGTCCCGTGCGGGCAGGTTCAACCAGATCTGGAACAGCTCCAGTGGGTTTTCCTCTTCACTCTTTAGCAGTGGAAACATTTCCGAGTGCAAAATGCCGCTGCCTGCGGTCAACCACTGCACGTCGCCATCGCCAAAACGTGCAGCTGCACCCAGCGAATCCGAATGATCGAGTAAGCCCTGGCGCACAACGGTGACAGTCTCAAATCCCCGGTGTGGGTGCTGTGGAAATCCCGGTACGGTGCGGCCGTGGTACATGCTGAACCCATCCTTGCGGGAAAAGTCCTGTCCGAGAGCGCGGCCTGAAAGTGATACGGTTGGCGCCATCTGCGCGTCGCCCTTTGGGTAGTGATCGTCGTGGTGCATGCATGCCAAAAAGGGATCCGGCGGATGCCAGGGAAAGCTCAGCTTTTCGACCGACAGGACAGGATCAACGGTGGGTTTGGTACTCATGGTTTCAGTGCTCCCGGTGCCTCGCTGGCAACCGGTCGTTAGGATGCCGACGGTGGCACCCAGTTTCAGCGAGTCTCTGCGCGTCACTTTGGACATGATGTCGATAGGATGCCGCAGATGACGGGAGGTCGTCTAGACGCTCCGCGTTGTTACGCGCAGCTGATGCTGATGGTGTGGGTGTGCCCACCATCCGACGAAGATATGGTCGTCAACGACTTCTCGTCGCGGAGCTTGGCCATGTTGCCCGCGCCAATTGTGACCGTGTGATCGTGTGAACCCGAGCCGCGAATACTGTAGGTCTTCGCCTCGCCCGCCAGCACGTCGGCGATCGGGATGACGAGTTCATGCCCGTGCCGGTTGGAAATGTTGGCGCTTGTGGACGAACACGTACCCCCGCCCGAACCCCCGTTTCCCCCGTTGCCTTCGTCCTCACCGCAGGCGCTCAGGATGAGTGCCGGAACAGCCACTGCCATACCCCAGGAACTTTTCAGGAAACCTCTTCGTTTCATCGCCGTAGTCTATCAGCAACACGGCAACAACTGCGTACGTTTGCGTGTGAAACAAATCTGACAAAGACGCTGACTATTTGTATCCTCCGCCACGAAAATGCCGCAGATAGACGTACCCTTGCAACGACTCCGATTCGGGGAAACCCGCCGCCGAGATGCCTGGTGGCTCGCACCCCTTCTGACCTTCGTCATTTACTCCGCGTTCGTGGTGTACGTGACCTGGGCATTGTTTCAGGGCGAGAATTACTGGGTTCGAGGTACGGGTTATCTGTCGCCGCTCTACTCGCCCGAGATACTCGGCGATTCGCCGCACAGTATTTTCGGTGCTTTCCCAGACTGGTGGCCCCGGCACATCATCCCAGCCTCGCCTGCGATCTTGATACTCGTCTTTCCGCTGGCGTTTCGTATGACGTGTTACTATTACCGCGGCGCGTACTACAAGGCGTTCTGGGCCGATCCGATAAACTGCGCCGTCGGCGAGCCGCGCACCGAATACCGTGGTGAGCAAAAGTTGCCGCTCATCGTGATGAACATTCACCGCTATGCGCTCTACTTCGCGCTCATCTTCATCGGCTTGCTCGCGCACGATGTTTACAAGGCCATGTGGTTTCTGGATCCGAGTACCGGGACCGAGTCCTTTGGCATCGGCGTCGGTACGCTGGTTCTCGCCGTCAACGTGACCCTCATTGGCGGTTACACCCTCGGCTGCCATTCGCTGCGTCACCTGGTCGGAGGATTGATCGATGAAATTTCCAAGAAGCCGCTCAACAAAAAGGCCTACGATTGTGTGAGCTGCCTCAACCGGCAGCACCCGAAGTGGGCCTGGGTTTCGATGATCTGGGTTGGCTGGACCGATATCTATATTCGCTTGCTTGCGACTGGCGTCATTTCCGACTGGAGACTTTTCTAATGGCCTCGTTTGATACCCATGACTATGACGTGCTGGTGATTGGTGCAGGCGGCGCCGGTCTTCGTGCTGCGATTGAAGCGGCTGCAACCGGGGTGAAGGTCGGGCTCATCTGCAAGTCGTTGCTTGGCAAGGCGCACACCGTCATGGCCGAAGGTGGTATGGCAGCGGCGCTCGCCAACACCGACGAACGTGACAGCTGGACGACGCACTTCGCGGATACCATGCGCGGTGGTCAGTACTTGAACAACTGCAAGATGGCCGAGTGGCACGCCAAGGAGGCGCCCGCACGCGCCCACGAACTGGAAGCCTGGGGCGCGTTGTTTGATCGCACCGCGGACGGACGCATCCTTCAACGTAACTTTGGAGGCCACAAATATCCTCGCCTGGCACACGTCGGTGATCGTACGGGCCTTGAAATGATCCGCACCTTGCAAGATCACGGCATTCACGCCGGGATCGATGTGCACATGGAATATTGTGTGGCAGCGCTTCTCAAGGAGGGCGAGCGTGTTGCGGGTGCCTTCACCTACACCCGCGAGCGTGGTGTGTTTCACGTTTTCACGGCGCGAGCGGTGGTGGTTGCCACCGGCGGTCTAGGCCGTGCGTACAAAATCACCTCGAACAGCTGGGAAGGTACCGGCGACGGTGTCGCCCTGGCTTACGATGCGGGCGCCGAACTCGTCGACATGGAGTTCATTCAATTCCACCCGACCGGCATGGTGTGGCCGCCCTCCGTGCGCGGCATTCTTGTGACCGAGGGTGTTCGCGGTGAAGGTGGTGTGCTCAAGAACAGCGAAGGCAAACGCTTCATGTTTGAGGACATTCCCGATCTCTACAAGCATCAGGTTGCTGACAACGCAGAAGAAGGTTGGCGTTACACGCAGGGTGATCGCGATGCCCGTCGTCCTCCCGAGTTGCTCACCCGCGATCACGTTGCCCGCAAAATCGTGAAAGAGATCAAGGAAGGCCGCGGCAGCCCCCATGGTGGCGCGTATCTCGATATCTCGTGGATCAAGGAGAAAATCCCGGGCGCCGAAGCGCACATCAAGAAAAAATTGCCTTCGATGTACCACCAGTTCATCACGCTGGCCGGCATAGACATCACGAAGGAGCCGATGGAAGTGGGACCGACAACCCACTACGCGATGGGGGGTGTGCGCGTCGATGGCGACACGCAGATGACCAAGGTTCCTGGTCTCTTTGCTGCAGGCGAATGTGCGGGTGGATTGCACGGAGCCAATCGGCTTGGTGGCAACTCGTTGTCGGATCTGCTGGTTTTTGGCAAACGCGCTGGCGAATACGCAGCAAAGTTCGCCAAGGAGAACACAACGACGAAGGTGGACGAGGCGCAAATCGATAACTTGGCCCGTTCGATTCTTGAACCCTTCGAGCGACCCGGCAGCGATGCAGGTGGACCGTTTCAGGTGCAACAGCGCCTGCAGGAAACCATGCAGGCCAATGTTGGCATTGTTCGCATCGACGGCGAAATGCAGCAAGCGCTCGGGGATGTGCAGAAGCTAAAGCAGGATCGTTTGAAGGTCGCCGTGGATGGCAACCGCGAGTACAACCCGGGTTGGCACACGTACATGGACCTGCACAACCTGCTCACGGTTTCGGAAGCAATTGCACTAGCCGCTCTCGATCGCAAGGAAAGCCGGGGCGGTCATTTCCGCGACGACTTCCCCAACAAGGAAGCCGAATACGGCAAACACAACACGGTTGTTTCAAAGGCCGCGGATGGATCGATGCAACTGCGTCGCGAACCCGTTGTTCCTCTGCGTGACGAGCTGAAAAACATCATTGAGCAGGAGCAAAAAGCCTAATGGCAAAGCGAACGTTCAAGATCTGGCGCGGCGACAAAAAGGGCGGCGAGTTCGTCTCCTTCCAGACCGAGATCACCGAGGGCATGGTGGTGCTTGATGCCGTGCACCAAATTCAGGCGGAAAGCGCCGGCGACCTTGGCGTTCGTTGGAACTGCAAGGCGGGCAAGTGCGGCTCGTGTTCGGCCGAGATCAACGGCATGCCGAAACTCATGTGTATGACGCGCATGCAGGATCTGCCCGAGAACGAGGACGTGACCATCGAGCCGATGAGGGCGTTCCCGTTAATCAAAGATCTGGTGACGGATGTTTCCTGGAATTACGAGGTCAAAAAGAAACTTCGCAAGTTCAAGCCGCGTAAACCCGATGCTGCTGACGGCACCTGGCGCATGAGCCAGGCTGACGTCGAGCGACCTCAGGAGTTCCGAAAGTGCATCGAATGTTTCCTGTGTCAGGACGTTTGCCACGTCCTGCGCGACCATCAAAAACATGATGAGTTCATAGGCCCACGCTACCTGATGTTCACGGCCATGATGGAAATGCATCCGCTCGATACGGATGATCGCGTGATGGATCTGAAAGAGAAGCAAGGCATCGGCTATTGCAACATCACGAAGTGTTGCACCAAGGTTTGTCCCGAGCACATCGCCATCACCGACAACGCGATTATCCCGATGAAGGAGCGTGTCGTCGACAGGGTTTACGATCCGGTAAGGCGGGTGTTGCGCGTTTTGACCGGTAAATAGGCAGGTAAGTCAGCGCACGCTCGGCCGCGATCCGTGGCGGTACCATGAAATTCTCTCTTCCGACGAGAGTTTTTCAGGGTGTAGTCCCTTGTGATCCGACGCAATATGCTAATCGACCGCATCGACGCGGCCCTGGCAGAAAACCGCGGATTGGCACTGCTTGGTTGCCCGCAAAGTTTCTAATGCTTGGCAGCGCCTCGCCAACCGTGTTGAAGCAAACATCCGAATCCCTGGCCGGACGGATCGCACGCATCACCATGGCCGGTTTTGATCTTTCCGAAGTTGGAACAGAATCCGTAGCACGGCACTGGTTACGCGGTGGCTATCCGCTGTCGTTTTTGGCAACCAATTCCGGCAACCACCCTCGGACGATTCTGGACAATGGTCGCCCACCAGCACGGACAGGTCGGCAACCTGGCCGCCCTGGCTCAATCCATGGGCATAGCCCTGTCAACAGTACGACGGTTTCTGGATCTGCTGACCGATCTCTTCATGATTCGGCAATTGCTACCCTGGCATGAGAATCTAAAGAAGCGTCAGGTCAAGTCTCCCAAGTTCCATTTCCCCGATACTGGCCTTCTGCATCAGCTACTGGGACTGCGAACCGAAAACGATCTTCTCAGCGACCCCAAGTGTGGCGCCTCGTGGGAAGGATATGTGATCGAGAAAGTGCTCAGAGCGGTTCAACCCGACGAGTTTTATTTTTGGGGAACACACCAGGGCGCGGAAATCGATCTTCTCTTGCGTATCGACGGACGTTTCTCTGGCGTCGAATGCAAACGCGTCGATGCCCCCCGTATGACGCCCTCGATCACGATTGCACTGTCTGATCTGAAGCTGGAACGCGTGGCCGTGATCTATCCCGGTCCAACCCGCTACGCAATCAGCGATCGTGTCGAAGCGGTTCCGCTGACTGCGATTGTTGATGGCAAAGGGAGATCGAAACCAGGTGAGATCGACCATCATCGGCTTTGAATCTGGCCTCCGAAGGAACCCTGACAAGGGGTCTCAGTTTCAATTCGACGGTACCTGGTCCGATTCTTGAAGGCATGATGTTCTCCGAGTTACTGAATGCCATCGGTGCATCAGGGCACCAGGTTGCCATGTATCACTA
>JAYUPZ010000568.1:0-6128 GCA_043759805.1 Myxococcales bacterium
CGTTTGCACACGGTAAAAAGGCGTCACGCCGAGGCCGAGGTCATCACGATAGAACAGGCGGGACCCAGCCGACGCGAGACGCCGTGTCCGCATTTCGCGGAAGGTTGCGGGGGATGCTCGTGGCAGCATTTGGATGATGCGACCCAACGTTCCGCCAAGGAGACGATGGTTCGCGACAGTCTGGAACGCATCGGTGGCTATCGGGATCTAAATTTTCTGCCCATCATCACCGCCGACGAGCCGTTTTATTATCGCAACAAGATGGAGTTTGCGTTCAACGCGCGGGACGGGTTGGGCTTTCATCCCAAAGGAGGATGGAGCTCCGTAATCCCGGTGACCGCCTGTCAGCTGCAATCCAAACTCGCGATGCGCATCCTGGACTGTGTGCGTACGTTTGTTGAAAAATCCGGGTCGCCCATGTGGGATCCGTCAAGCTGCCAGGGCTTTTTCCGAGAGCTCATCATCCGACACGGGATGGGGACAGGTCAGACCATGGTTGGCCTCGTGACCACGTCCGGTGATTTTTCCGCCAGTGCCGACTTTGTCGAGCGCTTGCGTGCGGTCGATCCGGGGATCGTGTCCATCGTCCGTGGCATACGCGATGGTGTCAACGATGGCTCGCCCATCGAGTCAACCTCGGTACTGTGGGGCGAAAACGCAATCGTCGAGCGCGTTTCGGGCCTCGAGTTTCGGGTGGGTCTGCAAACCTTCTTCCAGACCAACACCGTCCAGGCCGGACGGATGCTGGATACCGTGTTGGCCTTTGCGAATCTGGCCGAAGGCGGCGGTGATGCGGTTGTTCTCGACGTTTTCTGCGGCGTTGGTTTTTTTTCGCTGGCGCTTGCCCGTCGCGCCCGACTGGTCGTCGGCGTTGAGCTCGTTGAGGCCTCGATTGAAGCGGCCAGGGTCAACGCAGGACAAAATCGAATCGAAAATGCTTTCTTCTATGCAGGGGATGCCCGTCATACGGTTCCTGCCGCCATCGAAAAGCACGGCATTCCGTCGGTGGTCGTTCTGGATCCGCCGCGGAGCGGTGCCGGTGGCAAGGTGATGCGGCGGATTGCCCGAACGCAGGCACCCCGTGTGGTCTATGTCTCGTGCAATCCGACGACACTCGCGCGCGATCTCAAGGAGATGGAGCCTTACGGTTACCGAATCACAAAGGTGCAGGCGATTGACTTGTTTCCACAAACGTACCACGTGGAGACGGTTGTGGAATTGCAGCGGCTCGACGAGCCAACCGAGAAGAAGGGTCTAGCGGTTGCGCCTTAGTCCGAGATCCATCGACGTTTCGGGTACCCGTGCGGCCACCGTGAGCCCACCGTCAAGCGTCAGGATCTGACCCGATACCCAGTCGGCTGCCGCGGCGTTCAGGAAAACCGCCATGGCCCCCACATCGGCAGGTTTTCCCGCCCGACCCACGAGGGTCATGTCGCCCCAGTTCTTCTCGTAGTCCGGATCGTCGGCCAAGGTTCTATCGACGACAACAGGTCCCGGTGCGATCGCATTGACCCGAATCCCAAGTGGCCCAAGTTCGAGCGCGAGTTGGCGTGTCATCTGGTTGATACCCGCCTTGCTCGCGGCGTAGATCGTCAAGTTGCGCATCGCCGAGTGGGACAGCACACTGGATATATTCACGATCGACCCACCGCCGTTTGCTTGCATGTGACGAGCGGCAGCGATCGCGCAAAAGAAGGTGCCCTTCAAGTTTGTGTCGATGACGGTGTCCCATAACGCCTCGTCCACATCGAGCGCCGCATTCCAACCGGTAATTCCTGCGTTGTTGACGAGGACGTTCAAACCACCGAGGCCGACGATCGCATGTTTCACGAAGGTTTCGATCTGGGCAACCGCGCGGAGGTCGCCGTCGACGATCGTCATTTTACAACCAAACTCCGCAATAATTGCCGCGGTCTTCTCGGCTCCTGCGAGATCGCCGAAATGGTGAATTGCCACGTCGGCTCCCGCCTCGGCGAGGGCGACTGCGATACCGCGACCGATCCCGGAGCTGGCCCCGGTAACAAGCGCCTTTTTACCGTTGAGTGGTTTTGTGTCCGACATGTGTCCGCATTTTGGCACGAATTAACCGTCCGCGATCGTTGCAAGGCTGCTTACTTTCCTTGACAGTATGGGCAGCGCGTCAGTAGTTTGCCTGTAAATGACCTCTCTTGTCATTCACGGTCATTTCTACCAACCGCCGCGGGAAAACCCCTGGACCGACGTCCTGGAACGCCAGCCTTCTGCGCAACCCGACCACGACTGGAACACCCGCATCCATCGCGAGTGTTATCGGCCCAATGCCTACGCGCGCATCTACGGTGAATTCGGTCGCGTCGACCAGATCGTCAACAACTACGCGTACATCAATTTCAACTTCGGCCCCACGTTGCTGTCTTGGATGGAGAAGGCCGATCCAGAGACCTACCTTCGCATCCTGGAAGCCGATCGTGACAGCCTTGCTCGGCTCGGTCACGGCAACGCCATTTCGCAAGCCTTCGGTCATGCAATTCTTCCTCTCTGCAATCCCCGTGACCGCGTCACGCAGGTGCGATGGGGCATCGCCGACTTCGAGCATCGTTTTCGCCGCAAGCCCGAGTCGATGTGGTTATCGGAGACGGCTTGCAACGACGACACCCTCGGCACGTTGATCGATGAGGGCATGCGTTACCTCATCCTGTCGCCGCATCAATGCGAGCGCGTTCGCCCGATGTCGCACAGTGCGTGGCAAAACGCGGGTGATGGCAATGTGGATCCCACTCGTGCCTATCGCTACTTTCACAAGGACGGATCTCGGAGGCACATCGATCTGTTTTTCTACGACGGGCCAATGTCGCGTTCACTGGCGTTTGAAGGTGTGCTCGCTTCCAGCCAATCCTTCGTTTTTCGCTTGAAGCAAGGGGGGTCGGGTCCCGATTGCCTGGTGCATGTGGCGACCGACGGCGAAAGTTACGGCCACCACACCCGTTTCGGCGATCTCTCGCTTGCCCACGCGGTCAAGGCCGAGGCTCTCAACAACGGCTTTACGCTGACCAACTACGCGACCTATCTCGATCAACATCCGCCCACATGGGAGGCCGAGATCAAGGCTGGTCCAGAGGGCGAAGGCACGGCATGGAGCTGTGCACACGGCGTTGGACGTTGGATTCGCGATTGCGGCTGTAACACAGGTGCGCTCGAAGGTTGGAACCAGTCCTGGCGCGGACCCTTGAGAAGCGCTTTCGATATCCTCCGTGATGCGAATGTGTCGCGCTTCGAGAGGGACGGTGCTGAACTGTTTGCGGATCCGTGGGCCGCTCGCGATGCCTACGTGCAGCTCATCGTCGATCCGAGCCGCTCGCAACGCGATTGGCTGGATAAGTATGGAAAGGGATCGTGGGACGAAGATAAACGCCAGCGCGCCCTTACGTTGTTAGAGTTGCAGCGAAACGCGCTTCTCATGTACACGAGCTGTGCATGGTTCTTCTCCGATATCGCGGGAATCGAAACAATCCAGGTGATGCGCTACGCCGCCCGCGTGATGGAACTTATGCAGCAGCTTGGGTATCCCGTCCCGCGTGATGCGTTTATTGCTGAGCTCGCGAAAGCTCGCAGCAACCGAGTAGAGCACGGCACGGGCGCGGACATCTTTCTTAAAGAAGCCGAAGTTTGCCGCGTACAATCGAAGCGAGTTGCAGCCCACCTTGGCATCATGGGCCTCGTCGAGGGTACGCCCCATCTTCCCGACCCGACCACGCAGGCAGGCTCGCTCGGTGTCGAGGCTGGTTATCGTTTCGCCTACAGCAAGGTCAGACGACAGCGTCACGGGCGACTGGGATTGTTCACGGCTCAGGTTGCGCTCGAACATGTGGCCACCTTGCACAAGCAGTCGTTCGCCGTCGCCGCACTCCACATGGGCGGTGTCGATTTCTACTGTGCCTGTGGCCCCATGACGACTGACGTTGCGTTCAACGAGGGCGCAGAACGGCTATGGAACAAATTTCGCACGGGAACCATGCCCCAGCTTTTGCGCATTGCGGACGAGGCGTTTGGGCACGACGAATACGGTTTGGATGGCTTGTTGCACGATGGCCATTCGCGGGTTTCCCAGGCAATCTACGGCAACCTGGTCGCGCGTTTCTCTGATCAAGTGGTCAACATGTTCGAGAGCAACCAGCGCCTATTGGAGATGTTGCAGGAAGCGGGTCTTGAACTTCCGGACGAGTTGCTTCGCGCCGCGGAATTCACCCTCGGCCGCCGCTTCGAGGACGAAATTGCCCGCGCCCACGGCAGCTTCGCACCCGAAACTTATAACCGAGCGATTGAAATCGCTGCTGAAGTCAAGCGCCGCGGCTACAAGATCGATACCCGTCGGGCCGGTCGCCTTTACGCCCACACACTCTCCCTCGCAATTTCTGCAGCACTCCATGACCCCACCCGCGAAAAATTGGCTTCAGCCTCCGGTCTGGCTTCGCTCGGATCTCGCCTTGGGCTCGATCCGAATCTGGGCCGGGCGCAGGAGTTGGTTTATGCTGCCTTTGCACGGTACCCGGACTGGATCGATGCATTGCGGCCACTCGCACTGGCGGTAGGGGTAAAGCCTCCCGTTTGATCCGGCCCGTTCACGACTGCACACCGATCGATTTGCTCAGCATGAAGAAACCCAAAAAGAAGCAACCCTCAACTGGACTTGGCGCTCTGGATCTTCATCTATTCGGCGAGGGTCGGCACGAAGAAATCTATCGAGAGTTTGGCGCGCGCGTGATCGAACAGGAGAAGGTTCGCGGCGTGCGTTTTGTTGTTTGGGCTCCGAACGCGCGATCGGTTCGAGTGGTCGGCGATTTCAATGGTTGGAATGGCGATGCCAACCCCATGCAACGGTTGGGGGACATCGGTGTATGGCAAACTTTCGTGCCCGGCCTTCCATCAGGCGCGCTCTACAAGTTTCAGATCGAGACGCACGAGGGACACCACATCCTCAAGGCCGACCCGTTCGCGGCTGCCGCCGAATTGTCGCCCGGTACTGCCTCGCGCGTATTCGAACCGCACTACGAATTTACCGATGCAGCGTGGATGCAGACCCGCGCCGCCTCCGATCCGTGGCGAGAACCAATGTCGATCTACGAGGTTCACCTCGGCTCGTGGCGCCACCTTGGCGAGTCGCTGAGTTACCGGAATCTGGCCCCGGTGCTGGCCGACTACGTCGCCGGCATGGGATTTACCCATGTCGAGTTGATGCCCGTTATGGAACATCCCTTTGGCGGATCCTGGGGGTATCAAGTGACCGGATATTACGCCCCCACCGCGCGCTACGGTTCGCCCGACGACTTTCGTTACTTTGTCGACTACCTTCACAATCGGGGAATAGGCGTCATCGTTGACTGGGTTCCAGCGCATTTTCCGAAAGATGCCTTTGCGCTTGGACGTTTCGACGGAACGGCGCTCTTCGAACACCTCGATGCCCGTCAGGGAGAACATCCGGACTGGGGTACCTTTGTTTTTAATTTTGGTCGCACCGAGGTCCGCAACTTTTTGCTCGGCAGCGCGCTCTGCTGGTTGGACGAATTCCACATCGATGGTTTGCGCGTCGATGCCGTGGCGTCGATGTTGTATCTCGACTACAGCCGCCAAGACGGTCAATGGGTTGCCAACAAGTTCGGCGGACGCGAAAATCTTGAGGCGATTGATTTCATGCGCGAACTCAACGCCGTTGCGCACCGACGTCACCCCGGTGTGTTGATGATTGCCGAGGAATCCACCGCGTGGCCAGCCGTCAGTCGCCCCACCGACACAGGAGGTCTTGGCTTTGGCTTCAAGTGGAACATGGGCTGGATGCACGACACGCTCGCGTATTTCAGTCGCGATCCGATCTACCGTCGATACCACCACGACCAGTTGAGTTTCTCGCTCGTTTACGCATGGAATGAAAACTTTGTCTTGCCGTTTTCACACGACGAAGTGGTTCACGGCAAAGGCTCGATGATTGACAAGATGCCGGGCGACCGCTGGCAAAAACATGCCAATCTTCGCTCGCTCTACGCCTTCATGTGGGCGCATCCCGGGAAAAAGCTGATCTTCATGGGCAGCGAATTCGGCCAGTGGCGCGAATGGAGCGAGGAACGTCAACTGGACTGGGAGTTGCTTGCGCACGC
>JAYUPZ010000569.1:0-2904 GCA_043759805.1 Myxococcales bacterium
ACACACCCAGCATCGTCATTGATGTGGATCCGCACGCAACCAGCACCGCGCCTTGCGATCTGCGCATCCGTGGCAACGAGCCCGAAGGCAACGTCATTGGGCGGGTCACTCAACTCCTCGCCAAACGCCAAATCATCTCGGAGTAAAGCGACGGCCGGTGGCCACCTTGAAGCCATTCCACGCGAAAATATATGAGCCCCATCGAATTTGAAGTGGCAATCGGGTTTTCCGCGGCAATGCCTCGGAATTACCTGGTACCCGAGGCGACCCGTACCCGTCATGGTGGGTGCTCGAAATGAACTTTGATATCCTCATCTCGAACCTCGGCAACCCAACGTTGCTGTTCTTCCTTCTCGGGGTCATCGCCCGCGTGGTCAAAAGCGACCTTGAGGTTCCGGCGACGACGGGCAAGTTCATCGCTCTCTATCTCCTGTTCAGCATCGGCTTCAAAGGGGGCCAGGAACTGGCACACGAGACAATCGACGGCCACGTGGTGGCGAGCCTCGCCTTCGGAGTGGCCCTTGCAACCGTGATTCCACTGTACGCATTCTTCCTGCTGAAAAAGTTCCTGGATGTACAAAACGCTGGTGCCGTTGCGGCAGCCTACGGTTCGGTCAGCGCGGTCACCTTTGTGGCAGCCAGCAGCTTTCTTGAATCGAGCAACATTGCATTCAGCGGACATATGGTCGCCTTAATGGCCCTGATGGAAAGCCCCGCGATCATCGTTGCGATGGTCTTGCTGTCCCGATACGACAGTGAGCGGCCGAGTGGGCACAGTCTTGGTGCGGTTATTCGACATTCTCTAACCAACGGTAGCGTGTTGATGCTGGTTGGCTCATTGGTCATCGGTATCGTCGCGGATGCGAAACAGGCTGAGGGGATTCGACCGTTCACCACGGACATCTTCAAGGGTTTCCTGGCTATTTTCTTGCTTGAAATGGGAATGGTCACCGCAACCCGCTTCGGTGCGTTCCGGAAATATGGAAAAATCGCCCTTCTTTTTGGCATCGCGATGCCACTTTTCAACGGTTCCATCGTCGCCTGGTTAAGCGGTTTCATCACACACAGCCTCGGCGACCGGTTCATGTTTGCCGTGCTGGCGGCAAGTGCAAGTTACATCGCGGTGCCAGCTGCCATGCGAATGGCTGCGCCAAGAGCGGATCCGGGGCTCTACATACCGATGGCACTCGGTGTGACCTTTCCCTTCAACATCACGTTTGGAATGCCCCTCTACTTTTCGATTATTCGCTGGTAACAACCATGAACAAACTGGACGAACTAGAGAGCCAAAGTGTTTACATCCTGCGTGAGGCGTTTCGCCATTTCGAGCGCCTTTGCATGTTGTGGTCGATGGGCAAGGACTCGACCGTGCTCTTGTGGTTGGCCCGAAAGGCTTTCTTCGGTCATGTGCCGCTGCCGCTCATTCATATCGATACCGGATTTGAGATTCCCGAGGCCATCGAATATCGCGACCGGTTGACGCGCGAACTCGGCATCTCACTCATCGTTGGCCGACATGATGTTGCGCTTGAAAAGCGCACGACCTATGTCCACTCCCGTGAAGACAACCCGTCGGAACAATCCGCATGGATGACGAGAAAACAATGCTGTTCGTTGCTGCGAACGACTGCGTTGAAGCAAACTCTGGATGGCACAGGCCCCCGTTATCGGTTGGATCTCGAAACGGGAGAACTTGTCCCCTCGTCGGATATCGCTTCCTATACGGGCGTGATCGTGGGCGCGCGGGCGGACGAGGAGGGAAGCCGATCCAAGGAGCGATACTTTTCTCCGCGCGACAAACACAACCAGTGGGATGTGGGCGACCAACCACCAGAGTTCTGGAATCAATTCAAAACCGATTTCGCGGCGGGCACCCATGTTCGTATCCATCCCCTGCTCGACTGGACCGAGGCGGATATCTGGGAATACCTTCAGCGTGAGAACGTTCCGCTCATCAGCCTGTATTTCGATCAAGGCAAGGGCGTCCGCTATCGTAGCCTTGGCTGTTGGCCATGCCAGGAGCCAATTAACTCCACGGCAAAAAACATGGGCGAGATTCTGGTTGAGTTGCGATCCGGAAAACTGAAGGACATAGCGGAACGCTCGGGTCGCCTCCAGGACCACGAAGGTCGCGGTGGACTGGAAGACCTGCGCCGCGATGGGTACATGTGACCTCGGGACAGAGGGGAACAGTGATCGCGCGTTCGTCCCGACGTCTCAGTACAACAGCTGGCGATCGGCATCGCGGAATGCAACGATTGACTGGCGGGTAACGGCGATTGCGTCATCGGTCGTGCCATCCACAACGGCGTCAAGGATTCGGCGGTGCTCCTTGAGATTATCTTCGTACGAGAACGTGGGGGCACGGAACAGCACCATGATCTCAAACGCGAACTGCGGGGCGACGATCTGGTACAGCATCCGTTCGAGAAAAGGATTGTCGGATAGGCCCCAGAGCGTTTGGTGAAAACCAAGGTCCGCATGAAAGTAGGCTTGGAGGTCTGTCAGTCGGGCGGCTCCTTCAAGCTTATCGAACGCGGCCTTTAGCCTGTCCGCCTTGTCTTCATTCCATTGCTCTCGGGCAAGCCGCACTGCAAACGGTTCCAGCTCCAACCGGATTCGAAAAATCATTTCCATCTCGTGCGGCGAAAGCTTGGTCACCGAACTGCCACGGTTGAGCTGTCTTGTGATCAAGCCCTCGCTTTCCAGCGTTTTGAGCGCCTCCCGAACAGTCGGTTGTCCAATACCGATGCGACGGGCGATCTTGCTTTCAATCACCGGATCTCCCGGCGCCAGCGTTCCGTTCATGATGAGCTCCCGCAGGGAAGCGGCGACGCGATCGGGCACCGACTGCTGCGGGTCGGCTGGCGCTAAAAGGGCAGTTCGGTGACCAAGCTTTCGCCG
>JAYUPZ010000570.1:0-2900 GCA_043759805.1 Myxococcales bacterium
TTCATGGCCAGCCTCAGCAAGGACAACGGCGGAAAGCTGCCGGCGTTGGATTCTCCCCTCTCCATCACAAACGAAATGTTGAGTACGCCGCTTGGCCAGCGACTCGATGCGATGTTCAGCGAATACGGGGTGGATCTGAGCGATGCGGTCGGCGTCGATTATTCGGCCGACGCAACCTCGACCCGCATCGTCGACTTTGCCACCAGCCTCTACGGAACGTTTCAGGCGCAACACCCCGAATTGAAGGGGGACGATTTGATCACGGCCTTCGAGAGCACCGTGCGTGGCGCCGTCGACGAGGGCTACGGGCAGGCGCGTACCTTTCTTGATGGCAAGGGCGTTCCCGGTGAGGTCGTGAGCCTTGGAGACGAGACGATGAACCTCGTGCACCATAAATTCGACGGCTTTTTCGAAAGTTTGCGCTCCGGTGCCGCGACCTAATTCGGATGCGCTATTTTCCAGCAGCGTGAAGCACCTTCGTCTCTACTGGCTGGCGGGATTGATTCTGGCTGGCGCGTGTACCGACCACGATCTGGCGTCGCCGGGTTCAACAGCCTTTGCGGACGCTGGCGTCGATACCTTGCCCGGGGCGAATGCCGACGCAAACCCGGCCTTGCCCGTGGACGCGCCAATGGGGATGCCGGACACGTTACCGATCGTCGATGTCAGCACCGAAAGCGATGCCCTTGGCTCCGATGGCGCGGCCGATGCGGCCCCGTTGTCACGGCGCATCTTCGTCAGCAGCTTGCTTTTCACCGGCAATCTGGGTGGTACGGTTGGAGCCGATGCAAAGTGTCAGATGCTAGCAACGGCGGCAGGTTTGCACGGCAACTGGAAGGCCTGGTTATCGACACGATCCGCTGCGGTGCGCATTCGCAGCACGCAGGCAGCGGTGCCCTATATCCGGGTCGACGGCGTACGGATTGCGAACAACTGGGCGGATCTGGTCGACGGCAACCTGCAGAATCCCATTCTGCTCAACGAAAAGGGAATGGCCGAAGAGGGCGACGCCTGGACCGGAACGCTTTTCGATGGAACCTCAAGCCCGGCCACCGATTGCGCCGGCTACACGAGCGACGACATTGGCACAGGCCACTGCGGAACCCTCCGCGCAATCAACGCGGGGTGGACCGACATCTTTCGCCCAAACTGCGTGCTGCCCTTGCATCTTTATTGCTTGGAGCAATAGCACGGTCAGCCGGGGCGATGCGCCGACAGCAGGGTGGCAAGGGCCGGCAGACATGGAAACGCGGCGAGCCACGCCCAGACAAAGCGATTCAGGCCGAGAGTGACAGCGTTGCCGAGGTGAAACAGAAGCGCAAGCGCGAGGTATCCGTAACACGTGTTTCGGTTCAATAGTGCGAGCGGTGCCGTACATTCAAAGACGAGCACCGCGCACGACAACAGCCGACTGACCGTGCGCCGTGCGGCAAAACGCTTGAACCAGGGCGGCACTTGATAGTGCTCTCGGCTTACGAGAATGGCGAGCGCCGAACCATCGCGCCACAGGGGCGAGCGCAACTTGGCCACACCGGCAAGCAAGTACGACAGGAGCAACTGCGTCGCTATCGCAGCGATGGCAAGCGCGCTAACCGCGGGATGTTCTGGAAACAGGGACTGCACGACAAGCGGAAGGCCCACGACAAAGGTCATCGTGTCGCTGCCACCGTTGAAGCTTCCCCGAAAGCGAACACACCCAAGCCAGGCAAGAAATAGAAGCGGTAGCAGGATCGTACCCTGACCCGTGGCGACCAGCAGAGCAGAAAGCAACGTTTGCAAGGACACCAGAACCATCCAAACGCGCGGTCCAAATGCCAGAGTCAGCACCCGTAAAAGCCCTTGCTTCCCCTGCGGGCCGAAGGTCGCGCGAAGCGGGAAACGCGTCGGCAACAAGCGCGCGATTTGCACATGTTCCATGCCGGAAACAAAAAGCGACAGGCCGAGCAAGCTCCGACAAAGCAGGAGTGTTTCGGTGGGATCGAGGGAAAGCACGGGAGAATTAGACCTTGGCTTTCAAAATGGGTGATACGAATAGCGGCGCCGCGCCGCCGTCTTCGGCCGCGAAAATGGCGAACTGAAACTTCAGATCGGGCGCTTGCGACAGGGCCGCTCGGCACTGAGCCGACACCAACAAGAATTCGGGTGATTCAGTCGCCCCGCTGTCATCGTCAAGCAGTCCGGGTAAGATCGCCTGCTCGGCCAGCCACAAATTTTCTTGGGGATTGTGTAACCAGAAGTACCAACGCCGTTTCGGAGGCGCAGCCGCGGGCAACCACGGGCCCGTGTCGTTTGCGGCATTCAGTGTTCGCAAACGCAATTCCAGCCGGTCTTCGATGCTATCGAAAAAGCGATAACCGGGAATCAGCGGTCGCAGGAGAAAGGAAAGATCGCCTCGACGCCGGTCTGTTTCGGATGAGGGGTTCCCTTCCGTGTCCCGACCCCGGCGCATCAAGAGATCCACCAGCGCCAGCGCAAACAGTCCACCGATGAACCAATGGGTCATTCTTCGTGCGAGTCCGGCTCGCATTATAACCATGCCTATTTAGAATCCCAGTATTAGGCCCATCGAGAACAGCTTATCCGAGAGATTCAGAGGGCTTTCCGCCCCGAAATCGTCGATCTGGTACCGAGCTATTTCAGCATAAAGAGCCGCTTGCGCAATGCCACTTTCCGCGGCCATCGCCCGGCCGGCGGAAGGATCGAGCTTTGACAGGGACAGTTCAAGTCCGGCACCGTAATGGTGGCCAAACGTAACACCGGACATTTTTTTATTCGGACCGTCGCTGCTGTACGAAAAGGCATCGAGTCCTCCTCGCAGATAGGGCACAAGCGGGAACGGCGCACCAAGCGCGGAGAAGTCACCCCGCCACATCACGGACCACGAAACGGGAATTGTCGTG
>JAYUPZ010000571.1:0-6094 GCA_043759805.1 Myxococcales bacterium
GCCGCGTGCAACTGGGGGCGTCTCTGGCAGAATGAAACTGTAAAGTCCAAGGCCAAGTGATGCTCCGGCACCGATCAAAAACGGTGTTGCGGTTGCCTCGGCGTTCAGACGCGACACGACGACGCCCGCCACGATCCATCCAATGGTTCCGGCCACGCGCACCGAGGGAAACTGTTTGCCGGGATCGCTCATCTGAGAAAACGAGATTGAGTTCACAAGCGCGAGGGTTGGCATGTAAAGCGCCGCGTAAAACAACATGACCCAAAAGAACAGATCTGGTTCCGTGATGGTCGATGCAAAATACAAAACCGCCGCACCAGCGATGTGCAGCACGGCCAGGACTTTTTGAGCGGCGAAGAAACGATCCGCTACCATTCCCACCAGAAACGGGGCCACGATCGCACCCCAGTTCACGGTACTGTACGCATCGCCAATGTTCGCACCGGAAAAACCGATCTTCCCCAGATAGGTGCTCATGGGGACGTACCACGAACCCCAGATCACGAACTGAAAGAACATCATTACCGAAAGTTGGACTCGAATCTTCGCGTTCACGGCACGGACTCCCTTGAAGTTGCGCGCCAGAATAGGCGCTTGGGGTCGTGTCTTTCAATCCAAAAGTGGACCTGTGGCAGAGCCACTCGGATATAACCGGATATCAGCAGCCGGAAGGCGCGCCGAGTCGACAGAATCCGGCGATGCAGCGCGAGGGGGCCGCACAGTGTTTGCCATCGGCGGGAGCGCAGGCGTCTCCGTCCCGAATCGGAGCCACACAAATGAGAGAATCATCAGGGCCGACGGGCTGGCACTGGGTCGTGCCGCCAACGCAGGGCATCGTGACCATGTTGTCGATGCCGCAGCTGTTTCCTGGGGCGACGGGCGGAGTCGAGCGACAAACGAGGGTTTCGCTGCCCGCTTTGTCGGGCTCGCAAACAACACCCAGGGAAATCCCGCATTGATCGGAGTGCGTACAACTTACACCACCTGCAATCGGTGCCCGGCACTGCCTGTCGATGCAAACCAGATTCGCATCACAGGGTTGGTATCCGGGTTTGCACACACCGCCGACGGGTGCGGGCTTGACGCACTTTCCTTCGAGGCTGCACCGAAGCCCGAGCGTGCAGTCGTCGTCGATGGCGCAACTTGAATCTTTGTTACCCGGGGTGGCGCATTTGCCACACGTCTTGTCGGCGTTAACCTGCGCGTCACCGCCACTGCAGAATCCGGTTTGACACTGCATGTGTGTCCCACAGGATTGACCGTTCGGTCGTGTTCCCGCGAAACGGCAGGCCGAGGGGCGTTTACCGTCGGTCAGTTCGCTACAAATGCTTTCATTCAAGGCATGAGCGCACCGAATCAATCCCCCATTCGTAGCACCTGAATTGTTCGCGTTGGCGTCGGCAATACAAGCCAACAAGATTCGCTTTTTGCAGACCTCGGCCGATCCGAAAGTTTGCACGATTGAAAAGGGAGCACACTGAGTCACCCGGCCACACAAGGCGTCCGCTACCATGCCACAGGCTTGGGCCGTGCCGACAAGCGGGGTAAGGCCGCCTCCGTCGCCTGATACTGCGCTGTCGGTTCGATTGTTCGCGCCTGCAGGTAAGCCCGCATCGGGACCGCCGTACATATCGCGGCTGCGACCAACGACATCCGCCGAGTCAGTGTCACCACCACCGTGTCCGCCACCCTCGGCAGCATTGCCTTCGTAAAGAGGGTGGGGTTCCGAGAAGCTGCCGCACGCAGTTGCTGCAAGCGCCAGAACCACTGGTAGATACCAGGAACCCTGAACATGATTATGACGACTTAAGAAATACAGCATGGCGGCAATAAGAAGGAACCAAGTACAGACAAAATAAGAGACGGCAAGCCGCAGGTTTGGGAAGAAACCCGACTCTCAAATGGTACGCGGTTTTAACGAGCTCGTCCAAGATCACCCGGCATTTCTTGGCTTCGGCTGCCATCCGGTCGGCACGGGTCTCAGGGCGTGGCGCGTTGCTTCAGTTTGGCCCGCAAAACAATTTTGAGATCGGCGGCCCCGGCGCCATCAATGGGCAGATCCAGCCACTGCAGCGACGGGCTGCCGTGCGCTCGATGTCGGATCTGCTGCGCAACAGGCGACAGGCTTTTCCAGTCGATATTCTCGCCGGTTTTGCGATCCAGCGACACGACGGCGACCAATCGTTCCCCCGCGATGAGCAGGGTGCAAAGCGGTTGCTTTCCGTGCAGGTAACGCAATCCCCATCCCGTTTTCGGGCCGTAATAGTAAAACGATTCGCTCACGTCTTTCTGTTTCAACAGAAAGGTTCGCATGGCTTCAAAGCGTTTGCCCTGGTCGATAGGCAACCGCGCAGGAAACTCGCCGAGACTCGGTTGGTCGTCTCTTTTCGGAAACGCCGGTTTCGTTGGTTTGGGCTTCGACGTGTTGCGAATCTTCGCTGCCGGCACCGGCGGCTCGGGTTTTACGACCGAGGACTTCTTGGTCGCGATCGGCTTTTTGGCCTCTGCAGACTTTTCCACCTCAGCCGGCTTCGTCGTCCTTGCGGTGCCCCTGCTGCTCTTTTTTTTCTTTTTCGCCACGCCGATTACCCTACGTCCTACATGCCCGGGAAGACGCTTTTCGCGCCGGAGGTGCCGAACGAAACCAGGGTCATCGTGTGTTTGTGATCGATGCCTTCGGATTTCACGGTTCCAGAAACGGGAACCTCAGGGTGGCCCCAGACCATGGAACTCATGTGCATCCCCATGATGGATACCTCTGACTTGGCCTTGAAGCAATTGGTGAAGGTGCCGGCCGGCACGCTGGCATTTTCTTGCGGCTGGTTTTCCCAGCTCACGACCAGTGTGGACAGGCTCTTTTTCAACATGGATTGCATCATCCCGATAAGCTCAGGCGGCGTTTCTTGAACCGCTCCGGAAGCATCCATCGACCTCGACGCCAAAATGTTTATCGAGTCGACGCTCTTTCGATCACCCGGGTCCATCAGGGTCAGCGATGCTGTCATTCCGTGATACGTTTTGTTCTCGCTCTCGAACCAGAATGCATTGCCTTGTTGCCCGACGATCTTCATCGTCATAAAGCTGGCTTCTCCATCTTCATCGACCGAGTGGTATTCCGCCCACTGCCCAACGGCAAGTGGCATTGGTGTAAACGCAGACGGGGCTGCGAACGAGGCCGATCCGGTTTTCAGTGCCGCCGTTCGCGCATCAATATCGGCCTTATAAGCCTTGTTGATTGAGGGGCCACACGCCGCAATCGCAAGCGCGAAAGCCAGGGTTGCTCCGGGTCGGATCATCGTCTGCATCGTCATCGAAGGCAGGCTGCACCTGCGCGCGGCCGAAATCAAGAATCAGCTGGCGTTGCCTAGGCGAAGCAGGGTTTTCCACTCGGACTCTGTTACCGGCTGAACGGACAGCCTGCTCCGCTTGACGAGAACCATTTCGGCAAGGGATGGGGTCTCCCTGATGGTCTCAAGGGAAACGGAGTGCTTGAATTTTGACTCGAAAGCGATGTCGACCACGAACCAGCGTGGGTTTTCTCTGGTCGCGCCCGGGTCGTGGTATTCCGACTTTTTCTCGAACTGCGCCGGATCGGGATATCCCGTGGCCACCACGATCGCTGTCCCCACCACGGCGGATGGTTTTGCGTTTGAGTGGTAGTACAGGATGCCGTCGCCTTTTTGCAGCTCGTCGCGCAAAAGGTTGCGCGCCTGGTAGTTTCGAACGCCCTCCCACACGGTGCGCTGAGACGGCGCCTTTTTCAGATCGTCGATCGAAAAGACCTCGGGTTCGGACTTGAGTAACCAGTAGCGTCGGGGCATCACCGTTTCCGGGAAAAGAATGCCCGATTCCGCGCGCGAGGAGATCTTTTTTAAAAAGAGTGCGTTGGATGCCTCATGACCAAGCCATCCTCGACCCAGTCCAAGCTCGATGGCGCTGCCATCCTGGGCGCGGCATTTTCCTTTTTTGTTTCCGGTGCCTCTTCCCACGCTGCGGAAAGCGTTTTACAGCCGACGGGGCAGGGGCGTGCCTGTGATGTTCCCAGCTCGGTGGTATCGCGCGACACGGCGACGTTCATCTACGGAACACTCGGCGGCACCTTGTCTACGGCGAAACTTCAAAGTGGTGGGGACGCCGAGATTTTTGCGTCTTTCGAGGTTCAAACCCGCAACGACATCGGCAACAATGAACGAGCACCCCTCGACGTGGCGCTCGTGGTCGATCGTTCAGGTTCCATGGACGGCGACAAGATAGAAAATGCCCGCCGCGCCGCCGAAGGATTTGTCGCACGCCTCGGTTTGCAAGATCGGGTGACATTGATTCAGTACGACGATTCGGCGCAAGTGTTGGTCCCACTTACGAAACTGGATGCTGCTGGTCGCGTTCGATTGCGCAGAATGATTCGGACGCTGCAGCCCGGTGGTGGTACCAACTTGCACGCGGGGCTTGTTCTGGGTCGCAACCAGCTGGCACGTAGCGAACAACGGGGTCGCGTCAACCGCATCATCTTGTTGTCCGACGGTCACGCCAACGAAGGTGTTACCGATCCCTCGGCGCTGGCGGATGTCGCGCGTCATTCGGCACAACAGGGCATTCGACTGTCAGCCATGGGCATTGGTCAGGACTACAACGAGGACTTGATGGAATCGTTGGCTGAGCACGGCCGTGGACGTTACCACTACGTTGCAAAGGCCACCGACCTTGAGACGGTACTCAGCAACGAGCTGGCCAGTTTGAAAGCAACCGTCGCACGAAAGACCGAGTTGCGCATCGAGCCCGGTTGCGATGGCGTGGAAGTTGTCGAGGTGTTTGGATACGAATCTCGACGCGAAGGTAGGGTGGTCGTGATTCCGATGGCAGACTTGTTCGCAGGTGATTCCCGCCGAATTCTGGTTTCGTTGCGTGTCCCCTCCCGTGGGGTGGGTCTGCGTTCCGTCCTGCGAACGTCTCTGTCGTTTGAAGATGTCACCACACAAAAGCCCTCAACGATCGCGTTGGCACTTGGGGCCGAGTGGTCGAATGATCCGGTGGCCGTTCAAGCTGCTGCAGATCGGGACATGGTCGCGTCAATCCTGGAAGTCCAGGCGGCCACGGCAATGAAACAGGCGGCAAAGGCATTTGAACGCGGCGACAAGGCGGCCGCGCGGGCGGTTCTCGAATCGGTCGAATCCGAAGTCGCAAACAAGAAGCGACAGTATAAGTTGGATAATGTGCAGGTGTCGGGCGCGCTGATGGGGGTTGGGAGCTTCAAAGATGAAATCGTTTCGTATGACGCCAACAGCATGGAAGGCAAACACGCCATGAAACAAGGCAAGGCATCGGCCCGGATGAAAATGAAGGTGTCCGCCAAGAACATGCAGTAGCCCGTCAAACGTTCTTGTGGCATAGAATCCGCTATTCAAGAGCGTTGACCAAGCGAATGCAGAAAACCACACCCACCTGTCTATTGATTGCCCTTTGCACAATCGCTCATGCCGGAGCCGCTTGTGCGCCATCCAACCGAAGCACTTCACGTTCTGGTACACGCGGAAATGAATCTGTTGCCAGCGATTCCTCGGGTTGGGACGAATGCCAGAACATAGTTGTTCCCGCGGGTGTGGTGGTCGGTCAGCAGCCATTGCTGCAGAATCCTTCGGTCGCGCCGCGTTGCTTGCCAGTCGGCGCGGGAATTTCGCGTACCCTAGATCTTTTGCAAACGAGTACTCCGCATCGCCGACACCGTGTGCGCATACTCTATTACGGCCAGTCGATCACCCGAGACAGTGGCAACGCGCCCGATGAGTGGCACCGCAAGGTGACAAAGTGGCTCGCAATTCGGTATCCCCACGCAGACATCGAAACACAGATGCTTGCCGTTGGCGGCTTTGACGCGAAAGCAATGCAGGGGCCGTCACGCCTGGATCTACCGGCGTTCTACCCAGATCTGATCTTCTGGCAGAACTACGGCAAATATACTGATAAAGCGGAAACGTTACAGTGGTGGCGTGAGAACACCACCGCCGAAATTGCCCTGCAAAACTGGCACTGCGGCGGTGACGAGAAACAACTGAGTTCAAATGTGAAAACGGACCGAATGGCCTACGTTTACATTCCG
>JAYUPZ010000572.1:0-6091 GCA_043759805.1 Myxococcales bacterium
CCGATGCGTTTTTCAGCAAACAATGCAAGCGCACGGGGCAGCGCACGGCTTCTGTCGAGGCGTACGAGAGATGCCAGCATCTCGCCGACCACCGGATCAAGCTCGGGGCTACCGGATGCGGCAAGCGTACCAAGAAATCCGTCAAGCCGAGCGGCATCGGCAATGGTGCCAACCTCACCTATCAATCGAGCGGCCATGCTGCGCACCGAGGCCACCTCTCGGTTGGACTCGAGGGTTGCAAACAAGAGGGGGCGAGAATCGACGGGTTGGCAGGACGACATTGCAGCGAGCGCCGCTCGCCTTTCGTCTGCGCTTTCAGAGCGCGCGGACACCGTTAGTGTTTGCCCCAAATTGACGGGACATCGTTGCCCCATTGCAGCAACCAGCCCAACACGCACGAAAGGCCAGCGTTCGGATTGAAAGGCGGACAAAAGCTGTTCACCGGAATTGCGGGGACCATGGCGAGCAATCCACCGTGCGGCAACTTCGCGAACGCGAGGATCGGACGCCCGCAGAGCCGCGAACATCGCTTCCTCGACCCTGCCGTCTTTCAATGACAGGAACCCGGGCATCGCCAGCCCCTGCCCGGCCAACGTTTGAAGCACAGGATCGGGATCCTTGAGAAGCACTGCAATCAGACGAGCTGCCGAAGCCGAATCGCCGAGCGCCGACAATACCTCAAGGGCACGCGCGCGAACCACAAACGGCGACGCAGCAAGGCCAAGGTCCGCGGCGTGCGCAATCGCAGCACGACTTTCTGGTTCGTGGCGTACCCGACGGGCAAGGATCCACAGACAATCCGCCGGCAAGGTTTCGGGTGGAGCAGGAAAGTCGACGCGGGCGATCGCGGCCAGAACGGACTCCACCACCGGCCATTTTGATTCCGCAAGCGCCACGCGCACGGGAAGGCGCACACCCTCGGTCGCCAACTTTTCCAGCAACAACGACACGGCTTTCGGCGAATGAATCGACGCGATGGCACGGGCCGCCCGTCTGGACTGATGTTCATCGTGGGCCACCGAATCAAACCAGGTTGCAAGCGGTGGCAAGGCTGACTCCCCTGCCTTTTCCAACACCGAATTCGTATCACGTTCAAGCGCTGCGTCTCGTTCGGGATCGAGGGTCTTCAAAACCGACACCAGTGCGGCGAGAGCCTCGGTGGAAACGGACTCGGCTGGCAAGGCCAAAACCGTGCTCAATCCCTTGACCAGACAGCGCTGACCCGCAAGTGTTGCCTTTTCGATGGACGCGAACAATGTGGAGGAAAACCTGTCACCCAGCGTGGTCGCCGCGATGCGAAGGTTGTCATCGCATCCCTGCCCTGACTGCAGCCCGGCGAGTACGTAAGCCAACCCATCGGCGCCATCGGCGCGAGTGAAAATCTCGATCTCACCCAGCGCTGGACTCCGCGTGGGATCAAAGCCGCTG
Source organism: Myxococcales bacterium (assembly GCA_043759805.1). Lineage (GTDB taxonomy): Bacteria > Myxococcota_A > Polyangia > Fen-1088 > Fen-1088 > JAWXBF01. The sequence continues at coordinate 1,429 of JAYUPZ010000572.1, forward strand.
GCAACAACCGTGACACAACCCGACTCGACCGGCGTGGGAAAGGGCACCCAGTACGACTGGCCGTCAGTAAAAGCCGGCAACGACGCTGCAAAACGCTTTACCGTCTTGCCGCCAAGGGCAATCGCAATTCGTTTAGGGCCACCGTGAGCGGCGTCTGACGAATTGAAGATGCGCAGACCCGTGATGCCGGCCGATGCGGGACCGCGAGCCGTGAAAAAAACCGAAGTCGTTCCGCGCGAGCCGACCCACTCTGTCGCCGGATTGCGATCGTGCAAAGCCGTGGGCACACCGAGGCGCAAGTTATCACCGTTGACGCCTTCTGCATCCGACGCAGCTGTGAACCGAAAACCATTGCCGGGATGTGTATGCGTTGCGTGAGGCCCCTCCAGACTGGCCGTCAAGACAACTGGATTTTCACCGCCCGTGGGCGGGATCGACGCAAGCGCACCGGTTTGCAAATCGAGGCGTTGCTCGAAGAGACGCGCCGGACCATCACAACGGGTAACCGCAGCGAGCCGGTGCCAAAGCGTGATTCCCGTCGGCGCAATCTCGGCAACGCGCGAATGCTCACCATCGACATCGACCGATCCCGTGAGCCCATGCCAGAGCGTGTTGATGCGAGCGCCTACCCGTCGACCAATCCAGGTTTCCTTCTGATCACGTCCAGACACCGGCAGTTCGACCACCACAATCGGTTGCCCACCCGACGACAGCGCGCGCAAGATCGGCACGCCTCTATTTGCGACACTCGTCTCGGGCGCAAATGACCAGAGCGTCCGGTTGTTTTCATGAAACGACACCGCGCCATCGACTCCGAGCTTCAACGTTTGCGCGCGCGCAGAAGGCACGATACCGAACAGCACAACGGTGGCCCCAAGCATCGAAAAACGGAGGTGCGCAAACATCACCACGCACTTTAGCCTACGGCGCCGGCATTCGATGCAGCGCACTGCGCATAGGTCCGAAAACCACCGTCAACAGAACGAATCTCATGTTAGCGTCCCTCGAAAGCTAGGAGGCATCATGGATTTGCGAAATAATAAGGCAAGTCACCTCTCCGCAGCGGGAATGTGCCTGTTGTTGGCGGTGGGTGCGCTCGCCCTGTTGCGAAGTCTTGGGGGCTGCGGATCGAACGTGCCAACCGTCTCGTCGACCGACGTGGACGCGGGCAACACGCCCGGTGCGGGCGAGGTTTGCGACCCCGTAGCAGTCAACACATGCGGAGCCTCTCGGTGCGATCTAGGTTGCAAGGCGGGTAGTGCTGCTCTGGTTTGTCAACCGCAGCCCCTCACCGGTAACGCCGTCGGCGAGACTTGCGACGGCCAGAACAAATGCGTAGCGGGCGCAGCGTGCGTCGGTGGCCGCAGCGACGGTGTTCGCTGCCGAAAGTTCTGTCGGGTCAATAGCGATTGCGAGGGGCTAACCGGTTCGAACGCGTGCACCGAGGTCGCCATGAGTGTTAGCTGCGGTCCCGGTTCGACCGGCAACACGCTCGAGACCAGTGTTTGCCTCGCGCCCGACACAATTGCGCCTTCGCCGGGGGGTTCACAAGGCGGCTGCGCACTGGCGCCGCTTTGTGGTACGCCTTGCCTTCGTGGACCAGGGGGCTGCTGCCCCTGCGGCGACCCCGGCGAGATCGTCGCCAACAGCTATGGGACCGTTCGCTGCACCGCAGAGGGGTGCTTCACGCCGATGGACGCGGGTATTTAAGAGTACGGAGCGCACAGGAATCCGCGGTCATAGAAGGCGCGCAGACATCAACGAGCACTTAGTTTACAGCGCCGGCAATCGGTGCAACTCAGTGCAAACGCGGTTTGCCGACCTTGATAAAAGCAGCCCCGTGCTGCGCTACGTGGATCTGCCATTGCCCGTCAAAACTCCCCAGATCTTTGCGTTGCCAAAGATCGCGAATCGGTTGCGGGCCTTTCAGACCAAGCGCACTCCAGGTTGCCGTAACCGTGGTTCCTGTCCGACCCCGGTTATAGAGAGCAACGGCCAACGTTCCATCCGCCAGCGGTCGCGCCCACACTTCGGTCTTCGCCGCCACCGACTTTCGCTCGCCTTGTTTCACAAGCTCGTCTTGATCGACCGCGAGTACCTCGTCGTTGGCCAGCAGATCGAAGGTGAAGTCGTCGAGCTGATTCATGTCGCAGCCGATGAGCAACGGCGCTGCCAACATCGCCCAGTGGGTGATGTGCAAGATCTGTTCGTTCTTGGAGAGATTCGTGGGTCGGGGACGGCCGCTCCAGCCCAACATCCCGACGATGAGCATGTCAGGATCGTTGAAGTGTCCCGGGGCGGAGAAGCTAGATTTGTCCCCCTGTGAAAATCCGATGCCCTGCAGGCTGGTCCAGCTGTCGCCGATGTCGCTCGTCGTCCGCCACAGGTTCCCGTCAACCTGTTTGCCCCAGGTCCACACGTCGCCGCGTCCGTAGTTGCAAACGCTGTACACGATATCGCGATCCACGCCTTGCAAGGCCTTTTGCATCACATCGTAAGGGCGACGCTGTTCGCCCATGCTGCCGTCTTTCTTCAAATCGTCGAAGCTGCAGTAATCGTATTTCAACAGATCGACACCCCAGCGCGCGAACGTACGCGCATCCTGAACCTCGTGTTCATAACTGCCCGTCACCCCACCACAGGTTTTGGGCCCGGGCGACGAATAGATCCCCATCTTCAAACCAAGCGCATGCACATCGCGCGCGATTGCGGCCACGTCGCCAAATTTCTCATTCGGATTGATTTCGCCACACGCATCGCGCCCGCCCGCCCAACCGTCATCAATGTTGATGAAACGATACCCATGGGCCGCAAGGCCACTTTGCACCATGGACTGCGCTGCATCGCGGATCTTTTTGGCATCGACATCCATGCCCCAGACGTTCCAGGAGTTCCAGCCCATTGGCGGCGTCAGCGTCTTCAAAGAAACGTCGGTTCCTCCAACGAGCGTCAGCACACGAGACGTCTTGCCGCGGCCATTGCTCGCATCGATGCGCAGCTTGTATCGGCCCGCCTTGCTGACCCGACCCGAAACGATCCCGCTTTTATCGATCGCCAGCCCCTTCGGCAATCCCTTACCGCGAATCACAAGGGGCGCCTCGCCCGAGACGGGAATCCGATAGAGGAACGGTTTCCCAATCGTAGCACCCACCACGGATGGACCGTTGATCGATGGCTGAGGACGACGGGCCGAGGCGATGGCCGGTGCCGGTTCGGGCCTGGTGTTGAACGGAACCGGCTTTTTTCCAGCCTTGAAGGCTGCAGGTTCAAGTATCAACTGCGCGCCCGCCCACGAAAAACGATCCCAGTCCGATTCATGACCACCATGGGCCACGACGAGCTCCATCAACGTTGCGCCTTTCAGATCGACCGAGAGGATTTCTGACCGACCTTTCGCAAGGACAGCGCTGGACGCCACTTTTCGATCATCGATCCACACCTCGAAGATTTTGGTGCCGTTGGATTTCTCTATGTCGTCAATGCCCACGACCGACTGAAATCGGCGTGCCGTTCCGTCGAGTTGGATGAGCAGCGAACTGATGCCCGTTCCCGAAAGCCCATGGGAATATTGCCGGCGCTCTATCGTGATGGGTGTTCCCTTTACAGATCGCCGGGGCAAGAGGGCCCCCTCGATACCCTTCCAGGCCAAGTCTTCCAGCCATATGTATCCTGGCATCGGCTTTTCAGCTTGAAACGCCGCGAAATCAGGCTGCGCAGCCTGGACGGGAAAGCCAGCAAGTAGGAGAAGAAATGAAGGTAGGATTTTGTGGGTCATGGGTCCGAATAGAAATGGGTTCAGTTGACGTCGAAGATCTACCGATGGGTGATCGACATCATGGTTAACACGGGTGCCAAATGGGTAGCAATCGCGCTTGCCCTGTGTGGGGCCACGGTTGCTCGAGCCTCGGCAATACACGCCTACGCCCTGCTGAAAACCAACACCGGAAAGTCGGTGCACTGGGATCGCGCCTCCGTTGCGGTGCTGCCCGGAAAAAGCGCAAGCGCGAATCTTTCGCCCGCCTCGGTTCGTCTATCCCTGACCGAGGCCATTCGGGCCTGGAATGGTTTGCCGGAGATGAAGCTTCGGTTCACGTCGGACGAAACGCCCACGCCCGAGGTGAAGGTCGAATTTTGCAAGGGTACCTGGCGCTTCAAAGCCGGGTTGCTGGCGACGACCGAGTTTCAGGCCTCGGTCACAAGCGGCATCATCACGTCGGCCACCATCATCGTGAACGAATGCGATTACAAGTTCGTGGGACCCGAAGAGGTTGAAGGCGGTGCGCTGGATCTGCAGGCCACGCTCGCGCATGAGCTTGGCCATGTCCTCGGCCTTGCCCACAGTGAAGAGGCGACGGCCGTCATGTTTGAAAGTACTGGTTCGGTCCGCCAACGCCGTCCGATGATCGATGATCGCGTGGGCCTGGCTGCCATTTATGATCCCGATTTCAAACCCCGTGAAACCACGGCGGCCACTGCTCCGAGTACCGTGACGCCAACTTCTGTAAAACCAGGAATCGCATCCACGAGGAGCGACCTACCCAAAAGTGAAGACTTGCCTTGGGACGATGTCGAGGTCGTAAAGGCAACGCCACAAGACAAGAAAAAAGCTCCACCTACTGCAGCCCCCCCGATAGCAAAATCGAATTCGAAGACGACTGGAAAA
>JAYUPZ010000573.1:0-6072 GCA_043759805.1 Myxococcales bacterium
CAAAAAGGATTCGACGAACGTGAGCACCGCACGATTGAAAACGGCTCGTTGTGGGTGGTCTCGCGTGACGCCCTTATCAAGATGAAGATTGCCGCTGGACGACCAATTGACGAGGCCGACATCATCCGCCTGAAAGAGATCGACGGATGATCCTGGTGACGGGACGCGCGGACAAGATAGACATGTCTTCGGAAGCGATCACCGCGCGATTGCGTCAGGTGTCCGCGCTCGCATCCGATCTCCGACCCGAGACCAGACTTGATGGCAAGATCGACATGAGTTCCTCCGGGATCACTGCACGATTGCGCGAGGTTTCCGATCTTCTCGCGTTTTGTGAGCGCCTCGGCGCGAAACATCGTCCCGAATAAATTCGGATTTCAGTCAGCGCAGCCAGTCGCTCACCACACGGTCGTTTATGTGATGGGTGGATCTGTCGATGGCAATGTCTTCATCGTCGACGACCTGACGGTGCTGCGCAAATCCCTCCGAACGGATCCCCATGCCCCGGCAACAACCAAGAATGAAGTACCCTGAAACCGGTTCAGCGTTTCGCGCGGCGCTATTGGTCCTTTGCGCCGCCTTCGGATGCAGCGCCACGACAGCCGGCGACGGGCGCTCAGGCGCGCAGGGGGGTGAGGCGGGCAGTGCCTCTGGCGGGGGGCAAGGTACAGCGGGTGACGTAGGTTCAGGGGGCAAGCAGGGCGGCTCCGGCGGAACACGAGCCACGACGGGGAGCCCAACAGGCGGTACCAGCACCGCCAACGGGGGAACCGGGCAGGGCGGCGTTGCCACGGGCGGAACGGGGCAAGGCGGTAGCGGTGGTACGGTTCAGGGCGGCAGCGGTGGCACGTCCGTCCCGGTCGGCAAACCCGTCTTTTTGGCGCAAGGATATGGCAAGCGCTTGCTGATTTCGTGCGACGCCGGGCGCACGTGGTCGTTTGAGATCCCGGGCAGCGGTTCCAACGCCGATCACGATGTCGGTTCACCCCATGGCGTGGTCTGGGGTAACGGTGCATTCGTTGCGGTCTGGGGTTGGGGAACACCCGCTGATATTGAATACAGCGCCAATGGCAAGGACTGGGCGCAGGGAAAATACTCCGGGAATTCGCTTTCCGAACTCATGTTCGAGGGTGGGGTCTTCGTCGCCGGTGGGGGCCACGTGAGCACCTCGTCCCGGGACGGCGACAGCTGGTCCGCGGCGCGTGTCCACGGCATGGTCGGCGCTGGCGGCATCGTTCGGGCCTATGGCGCGGGTGTTCTTGGCGGCAAGCCCGTCTTCGTGGGCACGGGAGCCGGCCGCTATGTCCAATCGCAAGACAGCGGTGTCACGTTTTCACCAGGCACCGGTCCTGCCGCCTGCGCTGACAATGTGAACCACGAAACGGGCGACATTCGGGGTGCGGGTGACGGTCAGATCTTTATCGTGACCGGTCCCGGTCAGGTGTGCCGTAGCACCGATGGTGGAAGAACCTGGATCAGCCGTACTGCGATTGCCAACGGTGGGATTACGGACGTTGTGTGGACCAACGGGATGCTCTCTGCCTTTGGCGGAACCCGCGTTTCCCGCAGTGCCGATGGTGGAAACTGGACCAGCACCAACTTGACGGTGCCCGGCAACGTCGCCCTTGCGCATGTTGGATACGCCTCCGACGGGCCGAATGCGGGCGTCTGGGTGGCCGTAAACAGCAATGGCAGTCAGTTCTTCCATTCGATGGATGGTGTCACCTGGACGCGCGCGGGAGGCGGACGTGCGGGCGCCACCATCAGCGGCCTCATCAGTGGTTACGTCACACCCGGTGGGGCCTGCCCCTGAGGGGCGGCTAAAACGCTACAACCCAACCCACGCCATGCCCGCCCGGATCCACAGGGGACACGTCAAGACGCTCACGGCGGTCGTACCCAGCGCGATCTGTACGGCGGTTAGCGGCACGCCACCGTAGTGGCGGGCAAGGAGGATGGGCACGGCAGCGGCTGGCATGGCTGCCTGAACCACAAGCACCCTTTTGAGTTCGATTGAAAACGGCAGGGTTGCCGCGGCGGCAAGCATCAATACCGGCAGGATGCCCAAACGCAACACGGACGCGCCGAGGCCGACGCGCGCATGCAAAAGATTTCTCGGCTCCCGTAAATACTGCGCAAGATTGCTTCCGGTGGTCAGCAAGCCCACAGGAATCGCACATTTTCCGAGGGTGCGCGCTATTCCGGTAACAACCGCCGGAACGTAGGCCGACAGTCCCGAGGCATTGAGCGCAACGGCAAGACAAAGTGAAATCAAAACGGGATTGATGAGCTTGCGCCAGCCCTCTCGCAGAGACAGGCCACTCAAGATCAAGACACCGACGGTCCACAATGCCGCCTCGACGCCAACATTGTGGATCATCAAGATCCCCTGGCTGTCCGGGCCGAACATTTGCGCCATGATGGGCAAGGGCAAGTAACCGTAGTTCGCGATGCCAGCCGACAGCGCGAAGGTACGCTGCGTTTGAACATCCCGCAAGCCGATCAGCCTCGCCACGTACAACGCCAGTACAAAGCCAAGCGCCGTGAAGGTAAATCCGGCCAGTGGTGGCCACACGAGGTTACTGGTTTGCCTCATGGCGGGGTTACCGACAATGGAATCGAAGATCAAACACGGCATCATCAGATTGACGACGAGACGAACGAGACTGGCCTCGGCCTCGTCCTTCACCCATTCAAGCCGACGCGTGATCGCGCCAATCCCGATGAGCGCGAATACCGGCAGGGTCAGCGACAGCAATCCCCAGTACGACATCGTTCAGGGCACCAACTCTTTCAGGATTCGCTCGGCGTGGTAGATCTTGTCGAGCGCCTGAACAAGACCCGCAGAGGACACTGAAACCGCGCGGTTGGAGGCGGGATCAAAACCGTAATCGCCGCCGAGGGATTGGATGTTGCCGTCGAAAATCAGGCCCACCACCACCGATTCTTGATTCAATACCGGCGAGCCCGAGTTGCCACCGATGATATCGTTAGTCGTGACGAAATTCAGGGGTGCGCCGAGATCAAGCGCTGCCTTGTTGCGCAGCCAGCTTTCGGGCAGGGCAAAGGGATCCCGTCCGGTGTGACGGGCAAATGCACCGCCAAAGTCGGTAACGGGCGCGATTGTCTTGCCGTCCTCGGTATAACCCTTCACGCTGCCATAGCTGAGGCGCGCAGAAAATGTGGCGTCGGGGTAGTGGGCATCGCCCTGCAAGGCAAAGCGCGCCTTGGCGATGAGCTCGGTGTTCTTCTGTATCACAGCGTCCACCTCGGTCTCCCAGGTCTTTCGGATCGCGCGGCCATCCGCATCCAGCTCCAACATGAGCGCAAGCAACGGATCGTTCATTGCCGCTCGCGTGATTGCGGCCTCTCCGCCCTCCCACAGCGATCGTCGGAAGTTCACGTTTTTGAGTCCGGTGCCCCTGACAAGCCATCTTGCCAGTTCATCGGGGGCTTGATTGCCGAGCAGCTTTTTCACGAACGCGTGATCGGGACCAAGATGCTCGCGGAGTTTGGTAAAGCTGTGCGTCAACAACAATGTTTGTAGCGTGTCGTAGATGGGAGCCTGGCTGAACAGGCGCTGACGCAGCGTGGAAAGGGCTGCGTCGTGATACTCTTCAAGGCGCTTGCCATCGGGAAGCGTCAGTTCATGCGTACCACGAACAAGGTGTCGCGCAATTCGCCACAGCTCGCTTGCACCGCTCGCGCCGCTTTCGATGTGAGCAAAGGCCTTGCGCAGCTCGCCCTGCCTTCGGGTTGCCCTGTCTATCGCATCCCAGGCCCCCGAGGTCGACTTGTGAAACTTTGGATTGCGCGCAACCTGAGATCGCAGCGTCTTCTCCGCCGCTGCCTTCTCGGCGACGATTTCACCGCGTACCAGCGCCTGCCAACGTCCAAGGATGGCCTTGTAGCGGTTCTCGACGCCAAACAGTTGATGCTCGGAAATGCGGCGCTCCTCGGGCCCACGGCGCCCAAACTCTGTCAGGACGCCGCGCAGTTCCGCGAGAGAAAACAGCGTCTCGGGCAGGCTCACGTCGCGTTGATATTGGAGCTGTGCCAGCGTGAGCAGGCGATCCGTACCACCAGGGTTACCGGAAACGAACGTCAGCATGCCTTCTTTCGGACCGTCCTTCGAGAAGCGAAAGTGATCGGGCGTGGCAACTGTCTTACCGTTGTCGTAAACGCGCAGAAACGTCACGTCGAGGTCGTATCGCGGAAACATGAAGTTGTCCGGATCGCCGCCAAAAAAGGCAATGGCCATCTCGGGTGCAAACACGAGGCGGACATCGTCGAATCGTCGGTAGGTATGCAACCGGTACTGTCCGCCGCGATACAGGGTCACAAGATCGCATCGGGTTTGCGGATCGGTCTGGCATTCCTTTTCAAGGCGCGCCTGCGTTGCCTTGCGCGCATCCTGATAGGCCTCACCTTCCAGTCCCTGTGTCGCCTGCGCAAGCACATTCGTCACGTCCTTGATGTTGACGAGCTGGTTCACCTCCATCTCGGGGCAGCGCAACTCGTTGCCCTCGTTTTTTGCGTAATAACCATTCGCCACCAGATCGCGCTCCCGGGTGGAGAGCTGAGAAATGCAGCCATGCGCGCAATGATGATTGGTCATCACAAGGCCGTTCTGTGATACGAAACTTGCGGAGCACCCACCCGCGAGGCGTGCCGACGCGCGCATCACATGGTTCAACCAGGCATCATCTATCGCGAACCCGTACGCCTTTTTGACCTTGTCGCGTGGAAAGTGGTCGAAGGTCCACATGCCTTCCTCGGCCTGCAACGGCGCGGCGGCAACCAGGGAGGCGATACCCAGCAAAAATGCAATTCGACGTGGCATGGCGCGCGCAGTTTAACCGGTTTTGCTGGCGCCAAGGCTCGGACTCGCGGAATATGGCCGCCGTCCCGACCCGTCTGCGAAGTCCGTGTTGAAGTCCGTCTCGAAGTCGTGTCAGTGACCCGTGCGAAAAACCTTCATGACAACCCCCCTGCGTTTTCAGACCGAACAGGCCGATGCCGTGCACTGGCTCCGTGGCTTACCCGCGGAAAGCGTCGATCTGGTGGTGACCGATCCCCCGTACGAGTCACTCGAAAAACACCGGGCCATCGGCACCACCACCCGCCTCAAGCACAGCAAGTCGTCGAGCAACGACTGGTTTCAGATCTTTCCGAATGCGCGCTTTCCGGAGCTCTTCGTCGAGATCTACCGGGTATTAAAGCGCGACACCCACTTCTATTTGTTCTGCGATCAGGAGACGATGTTTGTCGCCAAGCCCATCGCGGAAAGGGTCGGCTTCAAGTTCTGGAAGCCGCTCATCTGGGACAAAAAAAAGATTGGTATGGGCTACCACTACCGGGCCCGCTACGAGTGCATCCTGTTTTTTGAGAAGGGCAAGCGCAAGCTGAACGATCTCGGCACCCCCGACATCATTGAGGTGCCCCGCATTCGCAACGGATATCCCACAGAGAAACCTTCCGAGGTCAGCGAAGTCTTGATTTCACAAAGTACCAGCCCGGGCGCGCTGGTGGTGGATCCGTTCATGGGATCCGGTTCGGTCGGGGTGGCGGCGTTGACCCTGGGGCGTCGCTTCGCGGGCAACGACATCCACTCCCAGGCGGTCCACCTCGCCAACGAGCGATTGCTTGCCGTGACCGAACAACCCCCGATGATGGCTAACCTGTAAATGATGATCGGCAGCGAATACCGCGATCGCATCGCGAGCTACATCCACGCGAACTTCGCGACGGCCGGGCTGCAAGTCTATACCGAGATTTCCCTCGGCAAAACCATCATTGGCAAGTCCCGCAAGGTGGATGTTTTTGTGATACGAAACAGCGATCAAAGGGCGATTGCCATCGAGTGCAAATATCAGGACTCGAAGGGCACAACGGACGAGAAGATCCCCTACGCCCTTGCGGATCTTGAGGCCTTGCGGGTGCCGGCCTGTCTCGTCTATGCGGGGGAGGGGTGGTCCTCGGGGGTCCTGCACACGCTGGCAGCCTCACACTTTGCTGCCTATTGCCTGCCCGACCAGGCACCTTTTCCCCGCAATGACAGAACGGTTGAAC
>JAYUPZ010000574.1:0-6067 GCA_043759805.1 Myxococcales bacterium
CAATCTCGTCTTCGTTGAGCAATACCGCGCGCCACTAGGCAAGAACTGCTTTGAGTTGCCCGCCGGACTCGCGGGCGACGACCCGACCCACGCAGGTGAACCGATTGAGGAGGCGGCGCGGAGGGAACTGCTGGAGGAGACCGGCTATCTTGCGACAAAGGTGACCCACCTGTTTGACGGGGCAACCTCACCGGGAATGACGGATGAAGCCGTCTCTTTCTTCCTTTGCACCGGACTCACGAAACAGCACGCCGGCGGTGGCGTTGAGGGCGAATCCATCGTGGTTCACGAAGTGCCACTGCAGAATGCAGTCAACTGGTTGCTGCAGAAGCAAACCGAAGGACACGCCGTCGCGGCCAAGGCCTTTGCCGGAATTCTGTTCGCCGAGCGCGCCTCTACTGGTACATGAACACGATTTCGACGCGGCTATTTCTCTGCCGCCCGGAATTTGTCCGGTTATCGCTCAGGGGTTCATCACTGCCGCGCCCGAGAACGGTAATACGATTCGCGGGAACACTGTTGCTGAGTAACATCATTTGAACCGCATTGGCCCTAGCCAGAGAGCGGGCCAGCATCGCATCCGCGCGTCCGCGACCGTCGGTGTGACCCACAACCTGAACCGGAAATTCTTCGTATCGTTTGATGAGTTGCGCAACCCCAAGAAGGATCCCTTCGCTTCCGGCGGCAAGCATGGTGTCCTTGGCGCTACGAAACAATGATGCCGCGGGGATGTGAATCACCACGCGCTGCAAGGAACCACGCGACTCGCGTCGAACCTCGACCATCGGTAGGGCGGCAGCTTCCCGATTCAATGCTTCGGCTTTTGCCACCCGAGCCGCATCGCCGGCGCTCTTGTCGAAAATCGGTTTGGCTTGTTCGATTGCCGCTGCTGCTTTTTGTCGACCCAGATCCGCAGAAGCGCGTGCTGCGTCCAGCTGATTGGCTGCAAGTTCCGTGTGAGCCCGCTCGATGAGCAACTTGGCTGCCTGATAAGCCTCGGCAGCATGGACCGACGCATTCACATTTTCAGCTTCCTTCAACAAGACCTCGGCGGCTTTGACCTTCTCGACAGCGTCGGTACGCGACTTTTCGCCCTGAAGCTGTTCGGATAGAACCTCTGCCGAATTTTTCTGCCGTTCAATCTCTGCTTGTAGGCGCACTTGCTCGCGTTTTTCGCGCTCAATGCGCTGTAGCAACCCCAGATTCTCCTTCGTCGCATCCAGTTCGCGTTCAAGTTTGTCGATCTCGGTTGCCGCTCCGTCGAGTTCCGCGCGCGCTTTTTTCGTTCGAGATTCCGCCTCGCGCTGCTCGGAGAGTGCGATTGCGTGTTTAACCTTGGCCTCACCGAGCAATGCCAGCTGTCGCGACTCGGCGAGTTCGTTGCTTTCCCAGTGGTTGCGCGCATCGACCATCAAATGGTCGGCCTGCGCGATCAGGTCGGGCGCAACCTCAGCCGCGCTTCGAGTTTTTGGGTCGGTCCGTATATGCTCGAACGATTCCAGTTCTCGCGGTTTGGGCGGCGACCCACAACCGAGAAGGAGCAAAGCAGGAACGCAAGCCGACAACCAACGACGAGACTTCATTGTGCCTTCTCTCCCATGTTCGCTTTTTTAGTCGACAACTCGGCCAGCTCTTTTTTCAATGCCTTGATGCGTTTGCGCGCGATGGCGAGATTTGCTTCAAACTTGCTTGCCTCCGCCTTCAGGCGCGCCGCCGCAATTTTCTCCCGAACCATATCCTTTTGCGCGTCGACCCTTTCGAGGACAATTTTCGCGGCATCGTAATCTTCTTCGCCCCGAAGGCTCCAGGCCTCGTTGAGCCATTTCTCCAGCGTGCTGATGTCGTCGCCGGAGGAACGCAATTCATCGAGTCGCCGAAGGTCTTGCAAACCTCGACGCTCTCGATCGATCGTGAGCTGAAGGTCGTCGGCTTCGTCGCCAAGGGCGGGCGTGGCCAATAGACATATTAAGGGGAGTAAGAACCAACGTGTTTTATTGAGAAGCATGGGATGAGCCCCGCGGGGCCAAGTGGCAAACTATTGCGGTCAGCCGCGAACTGCAAGCTTCACGAACATCGCGAGGTCGGATGGCGGTCCGGCCGGTGCAACCCCGCGCAAATCCAAGGATTCGGACCGCACCTCTGCCCTTGACGGGATGCCCTGGGCGCGGCATATCTGTCGGTCCGCGGTGAGCGTAGCTCAATGGTGGAGCACCGGATTGTGATTCCGGTGGTTGCGGGTTCAAGTCCCGTCGCTCACCCCAAAAAACTAAGGTAAGTTCGGTTTTCTGACGAAGATCGGTGAACGAGCACGAGCTCGACCATTCCGAGTGAAGCCCATCTACCGTTTCAGAAGCCTCCGAATCTCCCTGCTAATTGCGCTCTGCGGAGCAGTCCTGCCGTGTACACGTGCCTTCGCTGCGGAAAATCCCAGCATCGCCGTGGTTCCACCGGCCTTCGAAGGCGACCTGCCTGACGCCGCCAAGGGGTTGCTGTCCGAACGGCTCGCCGAAGGGTTGCGAGCGGCTGGCCTTACGGTTCGTGATGCAACGGCTGTTTCGAGTGAAACCTGCACGAAGCCCGCCTGTTTCCGTGAATTCGCCAAAAACACCGGCGCTGATTTTCTCGTGACGGTCAAAATCAAGTTTGAACAAAAGAACTACGACTACAGTTTCGAGATCCTGAACGGGTTTACCGGCCAGGCCACCGGGGCGCTGGATCGCCGGTGCAACATCTGTGGATTGACAGAAGCAGGGGATCGGATGTCGCTTGCGGCATCATCCCTGGCCGAGCGATTGCACAACGTCGTCAACGAACCCTCGCGCATTCTTATCCATTCGAACGCCATGGATGCCAAGGTCAGCATCGACGGAGCACCCCGTGGTACGGTTCCACTTGAGGTGAACCTCGCCGCCGGCCCTCACAAGGTTGTGCTGACGGCCCCCGGATTTATGGGCGCAGAAAGAAACGTGACGGTTGTGGCGGGCGTTGACCACGCACTTGACTTGACGCTGTTGAAAGTTCCGTCCGATTTCCCCTACAAGTCTGCGGGCTGGATTGGGGTCGGGACCGGCGCAGCCTTATTGGCAACCGGTGCCTATTTGATCACGTTACACGGCGCCGACAAGAACTGCCCAACCGCCGAACGCGATCCCGACGGCGATTGTCCCAAAGTTTACCAAACGGATTTCTGGGGCGCGGGCGCCTTTGCCGCAGGTGCGATCTCGGCAACCCTTGGCGGGTTCTGGCTGTATTTGGGCCAAAACACCTCCGACGCCGCGCCTACTCAAGGCAGTGTCTCGGTTGGTATCGCTGGCTATCGCGGATCGATGTAGTTAGCGGCCCTCGGCCTGCTTGAGATGCAACGCGACTTCGGGGTCAGCGCGGAGTGAAAGCGACATGCGATAGGAACTGGCCGCCTCGGCGGTTCGAAAAAGTTTGAAATAGCTGTCCCCGAGGAGTGCATGGTAGCGCGCAGATTTCGGAGACCGCCGCACGGCCTGCCGAGCCCACTCGACCGCTTCTTCGTAGCGCGCTTTCTCAAACGAAACCTCGGCGAGTCCACCATACCCTTCGGCGTTGCGCGGATCAGCTGCAATCGCAGCACGGAAAGCCGACTCGGCCGGAGCGAACTTTGCACCCTTCATTGCGACGCGACCCGCATCGATGCTGGACACGGCAGCGGCAACATCACGCTTCATGCCGGAATCTTCTCCGACCGATGCAGCGGCCTTGCGGATAAACGCCGCAGGTATTGGTACAGGTTTCGGAATTTCAGCGATTGCCGGAGCCGGAGCTCCGCGCGCCCTGTCCACCGATCGAATATCCTTCGGATCGAGTGTCGCCACCACTTCATAGAGTGGTTCAGCGTTCTTGGGTTTACCCTCGTCCCAGGCAGCGTTGGCCATGCGACGCAGACCATCGGCGAGGCGACTGCGCTCTGCACCGTTGGTGTCTAGCTTGGCGAGTTCCTCAATTGACTGTCTGGCCTGGGAAAGCATCCCTTTTCGAGAAGCTGCATAAACGTTGGCGGCAAGTTCAGCGGTGCGACGCGATCGTTTCGAGTCAGGACGCCTTGACCACTCGGCGCGATCCAGAAACACCTCGACCTCACCGGGTTCAATCTGCGCGCGAGCCTGAAGTTCAAGGTCGCCGGGAAGGAAACGCAAGGCCTCGCGGTATTTTACGATCGAAAGTTCGAACAATTCGAGGGCGTCCAGTTCGGCACCGAGCGCCATCAACGACGCTGCGGCTGTGGTACGCATGTAGCGTGCACCATCCGAAACGATGGCAAGTTTCCTGGCTTCTGACTCGGCTCGTTCGACAAATGACAGCGCCGAGCCGTCGAAGGGATCGACGAAATGCTGACGGCGAACCGCCTGTTCGGCCCGAATGACCCATGCTGCGACCTCGGCGGCTTCCGTCGTTTTGGTAACATCCACGCGAACTTCCCTGATCACCACTTTCGGCTCGCGTATCACACCGAAATAGAGCGCAACCAGTATGGCAACGAGCGCCGCTGACGACGACGCCCAGATCGTTGCCTTTCGCCGATTTCCGGCCGGCGACGGCATGCGCTCTGCAAGCGATCGTCGCCACTCGTCATCGACGGCCGGCAATTCCAGATCGTCCCAACCGGTGGACAGACCCGAACCTATCTGTGCTTCGCAAAGCAACGCCTCGACCATCGCCATGTTGGTGGGTCGATCCGAAGGGTCTTTCTCGAGGCACTGCAAAATGGCTTCTTCAAGGCGTGAGTTGAACTTGCGCGCCGGCGCTGTCATCTCCATTGGCAAAGGCGCCTTCTCGAGGTGAAGTTTCAGTGTTTCGACCGCGCTTGGATTGCGGAACGGTGCAAGACCCGTCAGCAACTCATAAGCCACGATGCCAAATGAGTAAATGTCGCTCCGATGATCGTATCCACGAGCAGAAATGCGTTCGGGTGATACGTATTCCGGTGTTCCAGAGATTGTTTTGGTTCCGGATTGAGAATCTTCAAGCAACCCTGCTATCCCGAAATCGACCATCTTCACTGCGTCGGAGCGATGGTTGCGTTCGAGCAGCATGATATTGTCGGGCTTGACATCGAGGTGAGCAACGCCCTTTTCGTGAACGGCGTCAAGCGCCTTGGCAAGCTGTCGCAGAATCGGGATGGCCCGCGTTTCATCAAAGACAACCCCCGCCCGAAGCAGGCGACCGAGGGATGTTCCCTCGATGTGCTCCATGACGAAATAGACGCGACCGTCGGAAAGCTCGCCAAAGTCGGTTACGTCCGCGATGTACGAACTCGATATCCGTGATGCGGTTCGAGCTTCTCGCAAGAAAGCCGCAACACGCTTCGCATCGACCGCCGTTTGGTTCAACAGAACCTTGAGCGCGACCCGCTTTTGAAGATCGACGTGCTCTGCCTCGTAAACCGCACCCATTCCGCCTCGCCCGATGCGCGACAGAATTCGGTACCGTGATCCCGGAATCACCTGCCCCAACGGCAGATCGACATCCGGGCCAAGGGCGCTAAGTTGAATGCGCGGGTTGGTTCCGGTTACTGACATGGCGTGGCGGTTGCCGCCTCGTTTATATGATCGTCTGGTTCAGCTGCGAACCTGAGCGCAGTGCGAGGAAAAGCGTAGTCCACCGTACAAAACGGCCAAGGACAAGGTTGCTCTATTCCACAGGCGTCGGGCCGATTCGCGCGCGCAGAGATTCGGCTGCGCGTGGGTCCTCGCGTTCGATGGCCAAGAGGACCCTTTCGCGTTCGACAGAGTTGACCCCGCCCATCAATGCGAGCGTCCGGGTTGATCCCTCGACGCGGTGAAGTTCACCGACGGACTCCAGTTCGGCGACCAGGGTCTCGACGACGAGATCGAGAACGTCGCGATTGACCCGTTCGAGGGTGCAAAGGCGCGTCAAGGCAGACGCCCTGATCGTCTCGGGCAAATGAGCAATGACCGCTGCAGCGCGAGCGGCAGAAAGAAGGCCCAGTACCACGGCAACCGTTTGAGGCTGCTCGCGGGTCAAGATGGCACCGAGGGTTGCAGGATCTGCTCGGCGCAAGCGTGACATCGCCGGA